>QHYL01000707.1 GCA_003224105.1 Acidobacteriota bacterium
AGATCGTAGAGTTCGGTGGGAACGATGTGACAGGTGCCTTTGGCGGCGTCGCGGTCGTCCACCCGGTAATTCTGGATGCGCAGGCGGCCGATGGGCGCAGACATCCAGCAATTCTGGCCGCGATGATTGTGAACGCGGCTGTGCTGGCCGATGTCCCAGCAGAGCGTCATGCATTCGAAGAGATCGTTGCGGAAAATCAGATTGCGCGTGTAATTTCCCTTGGAAAAGAAGCAGTATTTTTCGAGGCTTTCGGGGAGCACGGCGTGGCGAATGACGTAGTCCTGGACGTTTTGCAGCGAGAATTGGGATTCGGGGATGGCGGCGAGGCCTTTGACCCAGTGGTCGATGGTGAGTTTTTCGGTTGCGACGTATTGCGTCATATTAGCGGCCTCCGAAGGATGGTTTCGGTTTCGCGGGGATTGCTAAGAAATTATAGCGCAATGCGTCGCGCCCGGCGTCAACTTGGTTCCCGGTGAGCAGGATGGGATGATGGAGTGAAAGAGGATCGCATAAGAAACATGGTCGAATTGCTGGGCAAATCGAAAGAAGAGTTGCGCGCGTTCTGCGTGGAGATGGGCGAGCCTGCTTATCGCGGCGGGCAGATTTATCACGCGCTTTATGCGGAGAGGAAATTCGATTTCGCGCGCATGAGCAATCTTCCGTTGGCGCTGCGAGAACGGCTGGCGAAAGAAGCGCGGGTCACGCTGCCGGAGGTGAAGCAGCGGTTTGCTTCGAGCGATGGGTCCGTGCGGTATTTGTTCGGGTTGAGCGCAGGAGAAGAGAAAAGATCTAGCACAGAGGACACAGAGAAGAATCAGAAGAGATCGGACGGTCAGCGGATACCGGCTTCCGTCGAGGCGGTGTTCATGCCGAGCGAGGGGCGACAGACAATTTGCATTTCGACGCAGGCGGGATGCGCGGTGGATTGCCACTTTTGCCTGACGGCGCAACTCGGGCTGATTCGCAATTTAACGGCGGGAGAAATTCTCGCGCAGGCGCTGCTTCCCTTGGAGGAACACAAAGCGGAGCTTGCGCCGGCTTTCGAAGCCCAAGGCAAGCAGACGAACATCGTGCTGATGGGGCAAGGGGAGCCACTCTTGAACTTCGAGCCGGTGATGGAGGCTCTGCGGATTCTGCTGGACCCCGAAGGCGTGGGAATTACACCGAAGCATGCAACGCTCTCCACCAGCGGAATCGTGCCGGGAATCGAGCGGCTGGCACAGGAGAAAGTGCGGCCGAAGCTGGCGGTTTCGCTGAATGCCTCGAACGATGAGCAGCGCGATGCGCTGATGCCCATCAACCGGAAATACCCGCTAAAAACGCTGATGGAAGCTTGCAAGAATTATCCGCTGCGGCCGTGGGAACACCTGACGTTTGAATATGTGATGCTGGGCGGAGTGAATGATTCCACCGACGATGCGCGGCGCGTGGTGCGGCTGCTGGCGGCGCTGAAGCGCGTGAAGGTCAACTTGATCCCGTGGAACCCGGGGGAACTTCCCTACCGCGAGTCTTCCGCAGAACAAATCGAGGAATTCCGGCGCATTTTGAATGACAAAGGCGTGCCGGCGTTTGTGCGCTATTCCCGAGGGCGCGACGTGATGGCCGCCTGTGGCCAACTGGCGTTGCTTGAGATAGGTCCTCAGAGCTCCGCAAGCAGAGTTTCGTGAAAGAGCAAATCCAGCAAGCGCGTGACTAGCCCGCGCGGGATTGACCCGTCTTCCATGGCCATGCACCGCCCGGAAGTCCCAAGGCAGCATATAGGTCCCTGGTGCCGGATAGGATGACGCCAACGCCCATGGCGGTGAGAGCGACGCGTGTCCAATATGGAATCGGGGCGGTCTCAAAAAGGAGACCAGTGGGCCTTTGCCACCAATTCAGGAGTGTTGGAACCAGCATGGCCAACATTGCGCCGTAAAGGATTCCCATTAGGGCGTGCGTGACGCGCTCTCCAGCGTACACGTCTCCAAGTTCCCTGCGGACAGCGATTTCAATGACAAAATCCCAGAGTGTCAGAACAATTTCGGCGGCAATGACCGCGAGGAGCGCAGCCGTCCAAGCGCCTTCCCAACGCAACCACGGCAACGTGCTGAACAAAATCGCGTAGAACAAATCGCGAGAAGCGTGCAACATCAACTCGGGGGCAGCTTTCCGGCCCCGCGCCGGCAGCCGAGCTTTCCATTCGTGATAGTTCATTTCGTCGCGAGGGTAAGGACCCGCACCATGGATGTGCCGGAGACGCTCCATCAAGGCGCGGTGCGCCTGGACGGCACCGAGCCGGGAGGCGTAGGACTCAAGCCATTCGCGGAAGGCAGCATTGAGCGTTTTGTTTTCGGACTTTGCGACTTGGCGGGCCTTCTCAATGAGGTCCGCGTCCGCACTGAAAGTAATTCTTTTCACGACTGCAGTGTACACCAGTCACGCGCGGTGAAGGTTTGAGGGAATGAG
>QHYL01000263.1 GCA_003224105.1 Acidobacteriota bacterium
GCGAAGCGCTAAGAACGGGCGCAGGCGCCGCGGACTCAATCGCCGCGAGCAGCGTCCAACGCCCTTCGCCGGAATCCGATACGCGCCCGGAGAAGCGCTCGAGCGTAGGCTGCTCCAACAAAGAAATTGCCGTGAGGTCCAGCAGCCAGGAAGCGACAACGCTCCCGCGCCGCCAGACTTCCGTGACGTCCGCTAGGTTGAAATCGTATTGATAGTGCTCTGGATTGCGCAGCGGCGTGGTTTCCGCATCGGCTTCGCGATGGGATTTGCCGGCGTTCGCGTGCTTCAAAATGTTCAAGCCCTCGGCGTATGCCGCCATCAAGCCATATTCGATCCCGTTGTGCACCATTTTCACAAAATGCCCTGCGCCCGAAGGCCCGCAATGCAGGTAGCCTTCCTCCGCCGTGCCGCCAACTTTTTCGCGGCCCGGGGTGCGCGCAACATCTCCGCGGCCTGGCGCAAGGGTTTTGAAAATGGGATCGAGGCGTTTCACCACCGCCGTTTCCCCGCCAATCATCTGGCAATAGCCGCGCTCCAATCCCCAGACGCCGCCGCTCGTGCCCACGTCACAGTAATGAATTCCCTTCGCGGAAAGCTCTTTCGCGCGGCGAATGTCATCAATGTAGTAAGAATTTCCGCCATCAATCACCACGTCGTCTTTTTCAAGCTTGCCAACCAGATCATGCAGTGTGGCATCCACCACCGCCGCCGGTACCATGAGCCAAATCGCGCGCGGCTTTTGCAACTTGGCGACAAAATCATCCAGCGACGAAGCGCCCGTCGCGCCCTCCCCTGAAAGTTGCTTTACCGAATCCGCGCTGCGGTCGTAGACCACGCATTTGTGGCCGCCATTCTGCAAGCGGCGCACCATGTTGGCGCCCATTCTGCCCAACCCAATCATTCCCAGTTGCATCCTGTGTGCTCCCCGCCGATCAGCGTGAATGAGATTTGGTCTGGTATGTCAGGCAACTGCTTTTTGCACGGCTTTGGATAGTGTGGCAAGGGCCGACTTCAGGTTCTTTCCCAGGTGGACGCGCAATGCGCGACGGCCGCGCTCCGAGAGAACTGCGAAGTCCCCGCGGGCCTGCGCTGCCTTCACCACGCCAAAAGTGTACTTCTGCCCGGGTACCGGCAAGTCTTTCGCGTCTGCGCAAGTAATTTGCAGAAACACACCGCTGTTGGGTCCGCCTTTGTAGGCCTGGCCGGTGGAGTGCAAGAAGCGCGGGCCAAAACCTAAAACGGTGGCCACTTTTTTCTTGTCTCGAACCGCGTGCCGCATCCCTTGTAGGGCCTTTTCATTTTCCGCGTTCATCGGAATGTAGCCCAGGACCGCGAAATAGTCGCCGGGGTTGAGCCGGCTGAGATGCGTTTTCAGCACAGCAGCCGCATTTAACCCGCCGTGAATTGCCGCGACATTTTTCTCGTCCGCATAAAACTGAACGCCGTTGGCTTCAAAAAAAGGCACTTCCACGGGCAACTTACCCTTGGCCTCGTACTCGCTGGTGAGCTTGCGCGTTTCCACTTTGCTCGCTTCAACGTCCGGCTGATTGAACGCGTTGATTCCAATGATCGAGCCCGCGACCGCCGTGGCAATCTCCCAGCGAAACAACTCCTGCCCGAGCGTATAAACATGGTCGACGCTGATGCTCACTACAGGGTGGCCGGCTTTTTCCAGCGCCATGACCGCTTTATCCTGCGTCTTGTTCGGCTTGGATGCCAATCGCAAATAAACAAACACGCGGTCTTTGCCATAAACGGACGGTCTTGTAATGCGTTCGCGATCCACCGGTATGATGCCCCTCCCGTTCTTCCCGGTAGACTCGGCGATGAGCTGTTCGAGCCATGCGCCAAGATCATAAATTCCAGGTGAGGCGATGATGGTCAGCTTGTCGCGTCCATGCCTCGCGGCCACCCCAAGAACCGTCCCCAAAACGACCCCCGGATTGTCATGAACCGTCACACCCGGGCCGCAGGCTGCAACCATTTCTTTTGTAATTTGCAAGAACTTTTCCATGTCCAGGCCCATGATCGCAGCAGGCACCATGCCGAAATTTGAAAGAGCCGAATAGCGCCCTCCGATGCTCGGCAGGCCGAAAAAAATCTCCCGGAATTTGTCGGCTACCGCGACTTCCTGCAGGTGCGAACCGGGATCGGTGATCGCCACAAAGCGATTCCCCACTTCTTTCTCTCCCACTTTGGCTTTCACGCGCTCAAAGAAGTATTGCTTGTAAATGTTGGGTTCCAGCGTGCTGCCCGACTTACTCGAGACGATGCACAGCGTGCTCTTCAGGTCGAGTTTCTGTTCGATGGACTTGATTTGCACCGGATCGGTGGAATCCAGCACATGCAGTTCCGGGAAGCCCTTGATTTTTCCGAAGGTCATCCGCAGCACTTCAGGACAAAGGCTGGACCCGCCCATCCCCAGCAGCAGGGCGTGCTTGAAACGCGTCTTCTGCACGTCTTCGGCAATTCGCTTGAAAGCATCGTCGTGCGCGAGCTGCTGATCCACGATGTGCAGCCAGCCCAGCCAACTGCTTTCGTCGGTGCGCGTCCAAAGAGAAGCATCCTTCTGCCAAAGCCGCGCTACTTTATTGCTCTTTCTCCACTCTTCGAGCGAGGCGGCCACCGCATTGGCTAGTTCTTCCGGCAGTGTGCACGTCTGTCGGTTGACGCTCACGCGCGGGCCCCCGCGGTTTTCCCCACGGCATCGAGCAGGGTCTTGAAAGCATCGGAAAAGAGCTTTACGCCGTCCACGAGCAGCTTGTCCGTCACTTCTTTCATCGAGATTCCGGCCTTGGCCAGATCGGCCATGGTTTTCGACGCACCTTCCACATTTTCGGTGAGGCTGGGACGCAACCTGCCGTGATCCCGGAAAGCGTCGAACGTTGCCGGGGGAATCGTGTCCACGGTATCCGCGCCAATCAGTTCTTCCACGTAAAGCACATCGCGATACTTGGGATTCTTCGTGCTCGTGCTGGCCCACAGCAGCCGCTGCGTTTGCGCGCCTTTGGCTGCCAGAGCTTTCCACCGCGGTCCGCCAAACAGTTCCTGATACTTCTTGTAGGTCAGCCGCGCGTTGGCAATCGCCACCTTCCCCCGCAAGCTCTCGAGCAAAGCCTTCTGTGAGGCATCTGCTCCAGCTTTGAGCTTTTCATCAATGATTCCGTCGATGAGCGTGTCAATGCGGCTGACAAAGAAACTCGCGACGCTGGCTATGTGGCTGATGTCCTGCCCCTTCGCGGCGCGCGCTTCGAGGGCAGCGAGATAGGCTTCCGCCACCTTTTCGTACGCCGATTGCGCGAAAAGCAGCGTGATATTGATGTTGAGGCCCTCTTCCAGGCACTGGCGAATCGCGGGAAGCCCTTCCGGCGTCCCGGGAATTTTGACCATTACGTTCGGGCGATTCACCCCTTTCCAAAGCCGGCGTGCTTCGTCGATGGTAGCTTTCGTGTCGTATCCGAGAAAGGGCGAAACCTCGATGCTCACATAGCCGTCGCGCTGCTTCGTCTCTTCGTACACCGGCCGGAAGATGTCGCATGCGTCCTGAATATCTCGGAACGCGATCTTCTCGAACACGCCATTGGCATCCAGTTTTTTCGCTTCCGGCGAGTTCAGAATATCGGCGTAAAGATTGCTGCCCGTGACAGCTTTTTCAAAAATCGCTGGGTTCGAGGTCATGCCCCGCAATCCGTCATTGTCGATGTATTTTTTCAATTGCCCGCTGGTGAGCAAATCTCGACGCACGTAATCCATCCAAGGAGACTGGCCATACGCCAGCAAGCCTTTGAGCGGATTCGTGCCTTCCCCCTTCGCGATGTTGGGAAGAGTGGTTGTCGTCGTCATAGTGGTTCTCCTTCGGCCCGAAAAACACCTTTGAAATTCTATTGTACGCCTTGCAAGGGCGGGCGCTCCACGCTCCGAAATCCTAAACTTTTACTTTCGCGCCTGCCCCGAATTTTGCTTCGAGCGCTTTCACTTTTCCCAGCCGGCGCACGTGGCGCTCTTCTTTTGTGAATTTTGCGCCCAGAAAAGCCTTCACCAGGTCCTCGGCGAGCTTCACGCCCACAACACGTGAGCCAAGCACGAGCACGTTGATATCATCATGCTCCACGCCCTGATGCGCCGAGTACGTGTCGTGGCACATTCCCGCCCGGATACCCATTAATTTGTTGGCTGCGACGCTTGCGCCCACGCCACTGCCGCAAATCAGCACGCCTCGCTCCGCTTTTCCGTCGAGCACCATGTGTCCCACCGCTTCCGCAAAGTCCGGATAGTCGGACGGATTCTCGTTGAACGCGCCCACGTCCAACACTTCGTGTCCGAGCGAACGCAGCAAATCGCCTATCGCAACCTTGAGGGCAAAGCCTGCGTGATCCGACCCAATCACCAGCTTCATTAGCGGCTCACCCCCAACACTTCCCGGGCGCCAGCTGCCACACTGTCTGCGCTAAAGCCGAATTTTTTCAGCAAATCCTTTAGCGGCGCCGACGCGCCAAAACGCCGCATGCCGAGAATCTTTCCTTTCGGACCCGTGTACCGCTCCCAGCCGAACGGCGAAGCCATCTCCACCGCAACGCGCGCCGTAACATCGTCTGGAAGCACGCTCCCTTTGTACGCTGCGTCTTGCTGCTCGAACAACTCCCACGATGGCATGCTCACGACCCTGGCCTTGATGCCTTCGGCCTTGAGCTTTTCGTAAGCGTCCACGCAAAGCGACAATTCGCTGCCGCTCGCCATCAAAATCACCTCGGGTTTCCCGCCCGCAGCATCTGCTAAAACGTAAGCGCCCTTCACCACACCCGAAGCGGGCGCATATTTCGTTCGATCGAGCGTCGGCACAGCCTGCCGCGTCAGCACCAAAGTGCTCGGCCCATGCTTGTGCTGCAAAATCACTTTGTACGCTTCCGCAACTTCGTTTGCATCGCCCGGCCGCAGAATCAGCATGTTCGGCATCGCGCGCAAAGAAGGCAGTTGCTCGATGGGTTGATGCGTCGGCCCGTCCTCGCCAACGCCGACAGAGTCGTGGGTAAAGATGTAAATTGCGGGGATTTCCATCAGCGCGCCCAAACGCATGCTGGGCCGCATGTAATCGCTGAAATTGAAAAACGTCGCGCTGAAACTCCGCAGCTTCGACAGCGTCATGCCGTTCACAATCGCGCCCATGGCGTGTTCCCGCACGCCAAAGTGAACGTTCCGCCCGCGATACTCGTTCGGATAAAATTCTCCCGCGCCATCAAATGTCAAATTGGTTTTGTTGGACTTCGCGAGGTCGGCGGAGCCGCCGATCAGCCACGGGATATTTTTTGCCAGCGCGTTCAAAGTTTTCCCCGAAGATTCGCGCGTCGCGATGCCTTTCGCATCCGCCGGGAAACTCGGCAAGTCCTTGTCCCAGCCGTCCGGCAATTCTCCCTTCAGCATGGTCTCGACCTGCTTCGCTTGCTGCGGAAACTGCTTTTTGTACGCGTCAAATTTGCTTTGCCACGCCGCATGAGCCTGCGCGCCGCGCTTTCCCACGCCATTCTTGAACTGATCGTAAACGCCGTCGGGCACCAGAAATTTTGGGTCTTCCGGCCAGCCGTAATTCTTCTTCACCAGTTTGACTTCCGCCTCGCCCAGCGGCTCGCCATGCGCTTCGTAGGAATCCTGTTTATGCGGTGAACCGTAACCGATGTGGCTGTTCACGATGATCAGCGTCGGCCGATCTTTGGTCTTGAGGAAATTCTCATACGCGCGCGCCAGCATTTCCAGGTCGTTCGCATCCGTCACGTGGGCGACATTCCATTCATATCCCGCAAAACGCGTCGCCACATCTTCGCTGAACGACCAGGCCGCCGGGCCATCCAGCGTGACGCGATTGTTATCGTAAATCCAGCAAAGATTGGAAAGCTTCAGATGTCCCGCAAGCGACGCTGCCTCGCTCGCCACACCTTCCATCAAATCGCCGTCGCCGCAAACTGCATACACGTTGAAATCAAAAATCTCGAAACCCGGGTTGTTGTAATTTTCTCCCAGCCATTTGCCGGCAATGGCCATCCCCACGCTGTTTCCGGCGCCTTGTCCCAGCGGTCCGGTCGTGGTCTCCACCCCGGTCGTAATATGCGATTCCGGATGCCCCGGCGTCCTGCTATCAAGCTGGCGGAAGCGTTTAATCTCCTCCATGGGAACCGAGAGCTCGCTGGTAACTTCACTTTTCGCATTCACCAAGCGCACGCCCGCCAGGTGCAGTGTGGCGTACAGCAGCATCGAAGCGTGTCCCGCCGAAAGCACGAAACGGTCGCGGTTCGGCCACGTGGGATCCGCGGGATCGTAGCGCAAGTATTTCTGCCACAACTCATAAACCACCGGCGCAAGCCCCATCGGCGCGCCCGGATGCCCGGAATTCGCTTGCTGCACCGCGTCGATCGCCAACGTGCGAATGGTATTGATGCTCAGTAGATCGACGTCCACTTGACTCTTTGCCTGACTCACTGTCGCTCCTGTTTGCAGGCAGGGCCGCGCCCGCAGTTGACAACCATTCTTTTGATGCCCCAGGGTACAGGGCGGGTGACGGGATTTTACGACAAAATCGCTGGCGCTGCTCGTTTGACGGGCAACGTTCCTACTGCCTGACCGAGAAGATCACAAAGGTATTCCAGATGTTAAAAGTAGAGTGACTGGACCCTGTGGTGAGTTCCCTAGCTTGCGGCGTGACGCAGTGCCGAACCAATTGTGGGGTTTCCAAGTTTTTGGATGACAACCCGCAGCCATCTCTCCGGATCGTTCTCTCTCACGTTGAAATCCGCCCCGAAAACTTGTTGACCGAGCGGATTGATGGCAAGAATTTTGACGCCCGGAAACTGCTCTTTGAGCCAGTCAACCATTTCTCTTCTGTCTTCTTCGGGAGCCGCGTGGCCGACGATAAAGAGCTGGAAGTCCTGAATCGTGCTCAAGGCAATTTGGGCTGCGTCGTTACCAATTACAGAGAACACGCCGTAGCCGCGCGCCCTCAGGAGTTCTGCTCTTCGAAATCCTCGTTCCTCGTCGTACGCAATCTGAAAAATGTGCTTCGTCGTTCGCCACTTTGGCCGAGGCACATTGATTTGCATGACGATTTGGCGGGTTTTTGCATCGGCAGCAAAGCATTCATTGTTCGTGCGTTTCGCCAACCCCTGGAGGGCTAGCTTGACAAACTCCAAGCCGGTAATGACGTTGACCCTCTGAGAGGAGCCATCCGGCAGAACTTCATAGATTTCGTACGTTCGATACACGGTCTCGTTTCCTTACAAACGTTCTCGTGCCGACCTTGCTTCTATAAGTGGACACCCTTACGCCGGATAACTGATCGGCATGTTCGGCAGCGTAACTGCCGCGAGCCCACGTCGCCCCGCCTTGCAGGTCAAACCGTGCAAAGTGAGCATCAGCATCATAAAGTCCTCCTGTCCTGCGACCGATAAACGCGATTAGCTACCTGCCTTGGGGGTTGATTTGACCGGCTCGTCATCGGCTCGAAGGTCGGTTCCACATTGGCGGCATTTGGGATCCAGCTTCCAGTCCGCAACGGCGTAACGCTTGCCGCATTGCGGGCACCAATAGCGCGTCGTTAGCCACCACTCTTTGGGAGGATCTGACATTTGAAGCGCCAATCTAGTGAAGTGCCAATCTAGCGCGGGAGTGCCGGCTCACCTTCCGGCGTGGCAAACTCCAATCCAACCGCAAAAGATTTGGGACTCATGGTCTGACAATAGATAACCCGCGCGCTCACCCATTCCGCCGCGGACGACTTGATAAGCACACGAGTATCCGGTTTCCAGGGCCGCTCCGTTCGCACACGCACGCCGTAAGAGCTGACGTTCTCCATCGAAGCTAGTTCGGCAAACACCGGCTGTCCTCCACTCGACAGCATGACTTCGATTCTCTGTTGGCTTCTCTTCTCTTTCCTGCCGATCATCGGTGAACTTTCCGAGGGCTTGGCGGAGGCGGGGGTGAAATCCTTTGCCACCGAGGAATTCACCCCCAGTTGCATGTTACGAAGGAGTGATGCCAGACTACGCCCACAGATACGAGCCGCAATCGGGTAAACAACTGCAATCGTATAAGCTCGCGCCTTATTACCAGGCTAGTACTTGGGGATGCTTTTTCAGCGGCTCTCCGTGACCAATGAGACGGGGTTGCACTAAGTCTTTCAATTCGTTAATTTTGATGTTCTGCCGATGCCCGGGTGGCGGAATGGCAGACGCTGAGGACTTAAAATCCTCCGGGGATTTTTCCTCATGTGGGTTCGACTCCCACCCCGGGCACCAGTTTCTCCCTGAATGACAAACGCCATGGGAGCCGGTATTCAGGCGCCCTTACGCCCTTACGAGCCCCTTCGACTTGAGTCTCATCGTCGGACCTGCAGAGGCGCACGCGCGGCACACGGAATGTCTCTCGATGTGGCCCGTCAGGGGCTGCGAATGCGCGTTAATCCAGAGATGGGTGACTCTTATTTGCAGGGAATTCAACGACAGGCTGACTTCCTGTCTGACAGATTTGTATCCTTCGCTTCGCTTCGCCGTCGCGCTCCAGGATTTGCTCAACGCATTCAAGCGGCTGTCGCGGCTTTGGCTTTGGGTTCCTCATAGACAACGCCGATGGCTTCATCGAGAACGTCATCCGCAAGGTTGCTGATGGTATCCCAGACCGCTTCGTAAATTGCTGCCGCGCAGGTGCCTTTTTCAGCCTCTTCGGAGAAAAGCTTAAGCAAACGGAATCGCAAACCCTGGTTTCGGCCCGCTATCTTGAGCGACAAGGCCGCTACTCGCTGGAAGGGGTGTCTGTCCGAGCCCGGTGGCCACTTAATGTCTTGGTCTACCATCGCTTGGTATCCCGTCACTTCAACAAAACCAGCGTTCTCTTCTTCCTCCAGCCGCTCTCTTCTTCGCACTTGGATTAAGTCTTGCACCTCGCGGCGTACTTCGTGTGCGTAGCGCCCGATTTGCTCCGCGGTCAAATTGCTTTGCTGTTTCTTTCGTGTTACCGCTCGACGCTCCTGATACTGCTCGAACCATGTTTTCTTCATTCCTCCCCCCAAACAAATTGCGCAGCAATATTTGCCCGCAATGGTTCCCACAGACGCCGCGGCAGTGGACAGCAAACTTCTCATCCCTGCCTGGTTTCTGCGGGATACGGCTTTCTACATTTTCAGAAGGATTGGGGCCGGGTGTCGGCGTCAAGATACCCTACCTGTACAAAAGTTTGCTCCTGCCCGAACAGTCCCGACTTGGTACAGCTGGCCGGGAGTAATCCCCTGTACGGGGGGACAGGAAGGCAGGAAACGAGCGCGCAAAAGGCTCAGCGACTGGCACTCCAGCCGCAAAGCTTAGCCATCCAATGGGAGGTGACATGAAAGGGAAGCAAAGGACATGCTTTGACCTGAAGGCATTCAAACGCTGTGGAAGCCCGTGTTCAGGCGCCCTTCCGGGCGCCTTCGACTTGGGTCTCCCCGTCGGACATGCACAGCCGCACCCGCGGCACGCCGGAATGTTTCTCGATGCGGTCCGCCAGCGGCTGCGAATGCGTGGTAATCCAGAGCTGGACGTGTTTCGATGCGCGAACGATCAAGCGCGCCAGGGCATCCAGAAGGTCCGGGTGCAGGCTGGTCTCCGGTTC
The DNA here is from genome assembly GCA_003224105.1 of Acidobacteriota bacterium. Lineage (GTDB taxonomy): Bacteria > Acidobacteriota > Terriglobia > Acidiferrales > UBA7541 > Acidiferrum. The sequence goes on from QHYL01000263.1 coordinate 9,628, forward strand.
GTTGACGGCCAATAGCGAGGGCGGACGAGGGCTCAGCAGCGCCGCGCAAAGACATAAGAAGCGCACTTGTCCGTCCGAGAATTCCTGCGCCTGCAAGGGACGGAGCAGCCCGGGAATTTTCATCTGGATGCTGAAGAGCGTATCCATCGCTTCGATCAGAAGAGCCGCGCCGCCAAAGGCCTCCGCTACCGTCTTGCGAAGGGCCTCACCATCTCCGATTTCAAGAATCGTCTGAAGGGCGGCCGCAAGGTCCGAGCCGTCGTGACTGAGAACCGGCGTATAGACTCCAATTTGCGGCTGCCGCACCGGGGACTCGATGTCGGTGCGGAAATGATGATAAAAACGCCAGCTTAAGACCTGCTGGCGGATTGCGGAGATTTCCGGATAAAGGTGCGGATCAATGATCTGCGACAGGACGGACTCTTGTTTTGAAATCTGGAACGGATAGGTGACCATGCTGCCTTCCGCGCTGCGCAACCACGCCGAAGGTTCGTCGCGTTTCAGCATCGCCACGCGGCGTTTCGCTTCCGATGCGCCCGCTGACGTTGGGGGGCAGACATACCAGATGTATTCTTCCTTAACGCGAGGGTCGAGTTTGAACTTGGTTTCCAGGGCATGCTCGTTTAGCGACGGCAGCCCGATTTGCAGCTCGTATCCGAACTTCTCCGTTTCAAAACCCAGGACGACTCGTTTAGGAGGTTTCTTGCTCTTATAGCGAACGCGCTCGCCTCCGGCCCAGAACACGCTGGGCGTGCCGCCTTCCTCGGCGATCGCTCGGGCCAATTGCCCTTGCGCCGCGCGCGCCATCAACACCAGGGAGTTGTAGAGATTGGACTTTCCACAACCGTTGGGGCCGGTGAGGACATTAATAGGCTTCAATTCGAGGTAGAGATCCCGAACAGACCGATAACCGGACACATGGATTTGTTTGATCACAGTTTTGGAAACAATACCAGACTGAGGCTCACTCGGGTTTGTCTCCTTGTCACCGTGTACCTAAATTAGTTCCTCAATCTGTGAAACGTGCCCCCGTCTGACGTTCTGGGCGCTGAGAATACGATAAGTTGCCTGCTATCAACAAGGGCTATGGGGTTCGACCCCCGTCCCGGGATCAGTTTGCATGATTTTTTCTCAGTTTGAGAATCGTGGGCAGTGCGCCTTCGTAACCACGTGACAGGCGACCGCGAACGGAGCATGTCCCGCCAGACTTGTGCTTGGCTTTGCGCCCATCACGAGCGAGTCCGCGTTCGTCTCGCGCGCCATGGTAAGCTCCGAAACATGGCGGTGAAGAAATTGATGGCGAACAGATTGGTTTTTGTAGCGACGCTAGCCTTTGTCGTTTTCATGGCCCCGCGCCTTGCGGCACAGGCGCCGACCGAAGCGCCGCAGCCGCAGCCCTCGAACCCGCGTGCGCCGCATGTCAACGCTCCCCTTGGAGACATTCCCCGGATGCCTGGTGACGGGAACGGCGCCTACAAGACACACGAGTATCGCGACTTGTTTGCCGAACTCGGTCACTCGCCCGCCCAGAGCCACGCCAAGATCGAGAGAGCTTTTCAGCAACTTTTCCACGGCGACGGCCAGGAAGAGCGGCTTTACTTCGAGACGGGCGAGAATGCCAACGGGCCGCTGGCTTACATCACGGATTGGGCGAATAACGACGCGCGTTCCGAGGGCATGAGCTACGGCATGATGATCGCCGTGCAACTCAATAAGAAACGCGAATTCGACGCCATCTGGAATTGGGCGAACGCGTACATGTTGATTACCGACGAGAAGAATCCGTCCGTGGGTTACTTCGCGTGGTCCATGAACACCGACGGCACGCCGCGCTCGACCGGCGCCGCGCCCGACGGCGAAGAGTATTTTGTAATGGCGCTCTACTTCGCGGCGCACCGCTGGAGAAATGGCCAGGGCATTTACAATTACCAGGCTGAAGCCGACAAGATTCTGGGCCGAATGCGGCACCATCCCGTAATCACCGCGACGGGGCCGTTCCGCGTCCATCCTGACGATCCGCCTTTTCTTCCGCCGGACCATCCCTGGCCCAGTCCAAATAACAAGCACCGTGCGGAGGAAGCTGCGAAAAGCGGGAAGGCCTTGCCAGTCTTTCGTGCTCCCTGGGACCTGGTGGCGCGCCCGCAAACCATCGGGCCGATGGTGGATGAAGATCATTTCATGATCCGCTTTATCCCGAACGTGGACGTGAACTCGACGGACGCTTCCTATTTTCTGCCGGCGTTCTACGAACTGTGGGCGCGCTGGGGACCGCCGGAGGACCGCGAGTTCTGGGCCAAAGCCGCCGATGTGAGCCGCGACATGTTCAACAAAGTCACCGGCCCGGAAACGGGACTCGCTCCCGATAGAAGCAACTTCGACGGAACGCAGGTTCTGCAGCGCGATGGAACGCCGACTCCGTTCAGTTACGACTCCTGGCGTACCGTGAGCAATTGGTCGGTGGACTATTCGTGGTGGAAGAAAGACGTGCGGGAGACCGCTCTCAGCGACCGCATTCAAAAATTCCTTTACGGCCAGGGCATTCACAGCTTTGCCGACCGCTACACGCTCGATGGCAAGCCGCTCTCGAGGCGCCATTCTGTCGGAATGGCCGCTACGACGGCAGTAGGCTCTTTTGCCACAACGCCGGGGCCAGTATCGAAGGCGTTTCTCGAAGAACTGTGGACCACGCCGGTGCCGTCCGGGGAACAGCGCTACTACGATGGCCTGCTCTACTTAATGAGCATGATGCACTGCAGCGGCACCTTCCGAATTTACTGAGGTTTTTATGTCGCGCTGCCATTCAAGGAGGCATCTCTGGAGTTTACCCTGCTTGACTTGAGGGCTCGTTCTTCAGCTCTGCTTCAACAACAGGCGCAAATGCTTGACGGCGCGTTCGGTGTCTTCGCGGAAGTGGGACGCATCCAAGCGGAAGGAACGCAGCCAGCCCCGCAGCGGGCCGGAGAATGGATAAAACAAAATCTGCTGCGCCGATGAAACTGCGCCTGCCGATCTTATGACGGTTGGGGCCAACCACAAAACCGTGGCTCTGGCTGCGGGCAACGCGCGCTGCCCTTGTCTGGCAGTTCGCGTGGCAAGGTAGACCACCGCCCGCGCGTACAGCATCCACACCCCGACGGCCGCGCCGGCCATCAGCAGCAGAATCAGAAACACGATGGCAAACAAAAGGAATGCAAAAAATAATTCTTGGAAGTAAAAAGACCGGAAAGCGGAGACGGTGGCCGGGACCCCGCACGCAACCAGCAATACCTTCAGCGTTCGACGCTTAGCCTGTGCCGTCATGGCCCATTGGCCCTCCGCCTTCTCCCCATATCTTAGATGCAGCTTACTGGTTAACCGTAGCGCTCGAAATTTACTCTCAATTTATCCAGAAATCTATCCAGTTTTTGGTGGACTCCCTGACATCCCTTCGCCAAATTCTGCGTGCGGGAAATAATGCGCATGCTTATTTCAATGACTTCCAGTTTTGCGCTGACGCGCGGCTCTGATCCAATCACTTTCGGCACAGCTTTCCCAGATTCTTTTTATCTCGTCTCGTTCTTACCCTAGAATCCTCCCAGGCCCTTGCATTGCGTCGCATATTGGCTGTCCGTTCTGCTCGTATTTGTCTATTCGAATGGGAGGCCGAGTGGCTTCGACCGAACATTTTGATCTGATTGTCATTGGTTGCGGACCTGCCGGTGAAAAGGCCGGGGCGCAGGCTGCCTATTTTGGCAAGCGCGTCGTGATCATCGAGCGCACTCAGCACATGGGCGGAAGCTGCATCAACACTGGCACGGTTCCCAGCAAAACCTTACGCGAATCGGCGCTCTATTTTTCCGGCTTGAAGCAGCGTGGCCTCGGCATCGATTACTCGCTGAAAGAGAATCTTACTGTGCATGACTTCATGCACCACGAACGAGAAGTGGTGGAGATGGAGCGCCTGCGGATTCTGAAGAATCTCGCCTTGCACAAAATTGAACTTGTCCGCGGTCAGGCATCCTTTGAAGACTGTCACACGCTTGCCATCTCGTCGGCGGATGGAACGCGCCGCTTGCAAGGAGATGTGATCCTCATCGCCACGGGCTCGAAGCCGCATCGCCCGGCAGAAATTTCCTTCGATGACGTTCACACTTTCGATTCGGACACGTTTCTCCAGATGGACCGCATCCCGAAGAGTCTTGCCGTGATTGGCGGCGGGGTCATCGGCTGCGAGTATGCCTCCATTTTTATGGCTCTCGGCGTCGAAGTCACTTTGGTGGATGGCCGCGACCGGCTTCTTCCCTTCCTCGACTACGAAATTGCGGACCGCCTGCGCGATCGTCTTGCAGATCTCGGCATGCATTTCTGGTTCAACGAGCGGCCGGTGAAGACCGAGAATTCTGCCGCAGGCGTGCGCCTGACGATGAAGAGCGGAAAAATCCTCGAAACGGAGTCCGCGCTTTTTGCGGCGGGCCGCCGCGCTGCCGTGGACGGGCTCGCGATGGAAAAAGCCGGCCTCGCGCTCAACGACCGCGGTTATATTCCGGTGAACGAGAACTACCGCACTTCGGTTTCACACATCTATGCCGCCGGCGACGTCATCGGATTTCCTGCGCTTGCATCCACTTCGATGGAACAGGGCCGTGTCGCGGTTTGCCACGCATTCAGTTTGAAATACAAACAGCGCGTCGCTTCCCTTCTGCCAATGGGGATTTACACGATTCCGGAGATTTCTGCGGCGGGCGAAACGGAAGAGTCCTGCAAAGAAAAGAAAATCGATTATGTCGCAGGCCGCGCCCTCTACAAAAACAACGCTCGCGGCCACATCACCGGCGACACGGCGGGGATGCTGAAACTCATTTTTGCCCGCGCGGACAAAAAGCTTCTCGGCGTCAGCATGATTGGAGAAAATGCTACGGAGCTAATTCACATCGGGCTGACCGTGCTGGAGAAGGGCCTGACGATTGACGAATTCATCGAACAGGTTTTCAATTATCCGACGCTTAGTGAAACCTACAAATACGCTGCTTACGACGGCCTGGGCAATCTCGCCGGCCACAAACTCCGCGAAGGCTGATCTTCATGAAAAGACTTAACACAGAGCCCGCACAGGAAGAAAACACAGAGGAGAGAAAAGCAATGAGACTGACCGTCTCTCCCATTGTTTGTTTTGCTACACTTTTGGCGGTCACGGTATTTGTTGCTAACTCTCCTTCAGAGCCACAAGAAACGCCGCCGCGCACTTATCTTGGGTTTGACCGCAATGACTATCCCGGCGACGACGCCATGAAACTGCTCCGGCGCGATTTCGCCTTTACCGGCTACTGGCTTGGGAGTCCTCCTGACGATACGACGAACTCCTGGACGGGCAAGCGCGAGTTGCTTCGCTCCGAAGGTTTCGGTTTTGTTCTGCTTTTCGCGGGACCTACTTCCGGCCAGTTGCGTGACCAGCCCTACACGCGGAAGCGCGTCGCCGACGATACTCAAGCCGCTGCAGCGGCTGCTCGCCGCGAGGGATTCCCTCCTGGTTCGGTCATCTTCCTTGATATCGAGGAGGGTGGCCGTCTTCCGTCGACCTACTTCACCTATCTGAAAGCCTGGGCTTCCGAACTCGAGCGCCTGGGCTTTCGAGCTGGCGTCTACTGTTCGGGCATTCCTATTGACGAAGGCGAGGGGCTTACTCTCATCACTTCCGATTTTATTCGCGAAAAAATTAAGCCGACCGAGCTTGTCTATTGGGTCTACAACGATGCCTGTCCGCCTTCTCCCGGTTGCAGCACGCCGCAGGATCCACCAGCGCCGTCCAAGAGCGGCATCGCCTACGCACAGGTCTGGCAATTCGTACGTTCGCCGCGCGACAAGCAGACGGCCCGCCACTGCCGAGGCTACGCCAAAGATGGAAACTGCTATGCGGCGTTAGATACTGCTCATCGCTTCCATCTCGACGTGAATAGCGCGACTTCACCGGATCCTTCGGGAGGCGCGAAATAAGCCCGCGCAGCTTTTCATCACAAGAATAGAAAAAGGACAGGCACGCTTCTCCACGCGCCCGTCCTTTTTGGCCCAGACTGGTCTTCGCGAATCTTAGATTTGCCCCATTCCGCCGTCGACGTTGATTTCCTCGCCGGTGATGTACGATGCGTCCTGCGACGCCAAGAAGGCCACTACGCCAGCGACTTCTTCCGGCTGGCCAAACCGTTTCATCGGCACCTTTCCAACAATGTCTTTGGCGAATTCATCCACCGCTTCCTTGGGAAGATTCGTCCTGCCAAAAATCGGGGTAACAATCGGTCCTGGCGCAACGGAGTTCACGCGAATGCCGCGGTCCACTAATTCCGCTGCGGCCGTTCTTGCCAGCGAGCGCAAGGCCGCTTTTGTGGCAGCGTACGCGCTCGCCCCGGCGGTGCCTTTCCGGTCCGCCACGCTGGTATTCAGAATGATCGAGGCGCCGTCATTCAGCAAGGGAATCGATTTCTGAACTGTAAAGTAGGCGCCCTTAATGTTGGTGTCGAATTGCTCGTCGAACAGGCTCTCGGGCGTCTCGGCAAGGGGCGCAAACTTCGCCACTCCGGCGTTCACGAACAAGATATCGATCTTTCCAAGCTTCTTTGAAACTTCCGAATACAGCTTGTCCACTTCAGAGAGCTTGGAAACGTCGGCTTGCACAGCCAAAACGCCATTGCTGATCGTTTTTACGGCTTCGTCCAGCGTCTTCTTGTTTCGGCCCGAAATGGCTACGCGAGCGCCTTCTTCCTGTAGGCGTTTGGCCGTCGCCAGCCCAATGCCGCTATTTCCGCCGGTCACTACCGCTACTTTTCCCTCTAATCTCTTCATGTTGGCCTCTGTTTGTACTTGGGATTCGCTCGAAAGCCCTTCTCGTTTTCTCGCCTTGCCCGCTCTGGATTCCGAGCTTTCTACATTTAGATGAGTGTCGAAGTATATGGTTACACGCTTTTTCCACAGTGTCGCCTGGCGGGATTCCCCTGTGGCGGCAGAAACCGCAATTCGCTAGACTCCAAGCAGGGGCCAGAGAGCGCTCTGAAATGGACCGCTTGCAAATCGAGAGAATCTCCAAAGCGCTGGGCGATGAGACACGTCTGCGCATCTTTGAAGCCATTTCGCGCGGAAAGCAAATGAATTGCGGAGAAATCGTTTCCATGCGCGGGGTCACGCCGGCAACGGTCTCGCACCACTTGAAAATATTGAGTGAAGCCGGGCTGATTGCTTGCCGCCGAAACGGGCAGTTTGTTTACAGCGAGGCGGTGCCGGAAACGATTGATCAATACGGCCGGGCGCTTGCCAAGATTGCGCGGGGCAGAAAGGCGTCGCGACGCCACTCATGAAAGCGATTTAGTTGGTGGGATTTCTGGGGAATTTGAAGTAGGGCAGACGCACGCCCTGATCGGTCACCTGGTCGGCGCGCATCGATGCAGGAGCTTCAAATCCGGCTGTTCCGCCGTTGGTGACGTAATCGTCTTCGTCCACGCCGTCGCCGCTAACGCCGAGTCCCCCAACCAACGTTCCGTTGCGATACAGGCCCGCGCTTCCCGGAAAGAAAACGATTCCGCTCTTGTTTGAGTTCGCCGCGCCGGCTTGAAATCCTTGCGTACACGGATTCGCGAGGTCCATGGTGTAGAGATTGAAGAAAGGACCGGCGCTGGAGCCGTCGATTCCGGGCGGATAGAGCGGCTGTGCGCCAAATCCGATCGTGCGATTCGTCACCGCAGTGCCCATGGGCACGCCGCCCAAATCAGCAAATGCTCGCGAGGCGCTGTTGAAGTAGACCATGTTCCGCGCCTTGGTCACCGCAACATCAATACTAAAGACTGTGGAATCCGGCATGCGGCGTAAACCGATGATGGTTCCGTCGAGGTCTGTAACGGCAATCACCATCCTGGTGCGCGAACCTAAAGGCAGCCGAATCGCGGCGCGCGCGGTGTTCGCGGTGGCTTCCGCGTTGTCTAAAATCTGAGTTACTTCCGTCGCGCTCAACCCGCCGATAGGTCCCGCTGACGGTGGAATCAAGTCACCTTCAGGGGGCTGCCCCTGACTGTTTGTGGGTGCGGTCAAGAAACTTCCCGTGCCGCCGACCGGGCCTGCGGAAAAACCAGCGGGAAGCGAAGTTTGATTTATGAAAGGAAGCGCAACGCCGCCGATGAAAACGACGCCAGGGACACCGGGAGCCGGGCCGAAAGTGTCGGTGGGACCTGTCCGCGCGGTCGTTGATCCTGAGAACGCGGCAAACTCCGCGATGTTCAGATCGCTTGGCGAAGTGACGACGCCAATTCCGCCGAGGACCACGTTCTTGTAGAAAATGGGCACGCCTCCGGGATTTACAGCTGTTGCGTTGGAATCGTTCGTGTCCGCCTTCCCGGTAATTGCGCCGGGACCGAATCCGCCTCCGAGCGAGAGCGACGGCGGGACTCTGCTTTGAAAATTCGGATCATTGACGAGCGTGCAGCCGCGATTCGTGTTTTCGATGCCGTATAAATCGGCAGGCGGCTGATTCGCGACGCCCGGGGGAAAGTGAATCCCGCTGATGAAACGGACCGTTCGTGAAGAGAGCGGCGCTTGATCGTTGCTGAAAAATGCACCGGTGCGCGCGAGAGCTACGGCCAGATCGTTCGCATCTTGAGTTTGCCCAAAATTTCCTATGGCGGTGGCCGGCGCGTTCTGGGTTCGAAAGACGCCGAGCACGAACCCGGCGCGGTCGACCACGGCGACAACCATGTCCACGTTCACGGAATTCACTGCGGCTTGGACAATGTTTTGCACATCGGAAACTTGCAGCGGCTGAACAATGAGAGGTGGAGGAGGAGAAACCTGAGCGTTCGTGCCCCCACCACAACCCAACAAGAGAAACGCGAGCGCCCCGGCGATCCCCAGAGACAGAAAGATGCCGACGACGAGCACTTTTCTTCGCGAGCGAAGCGCCTGCTGGGATTCGACAGGCTGGCGTAACTTGTGCGTGACGGCCATCGAGGGATCCTCTTCTTGTAACCCACGGGATCGCTCTGGCTCAACGAATTTGCGAATCTTCTGCAGCGTATTGGTGAATGGCGCGGCTCCCAAGGCTTGTTACTTGAATCGCTCCAGCCTTGCCGGAAAGGTGTTGCTCCATGGTGTTCCCTGTTGTTAGCTAGAACGCGACTCCTGTTCTTGCGGATCCATTCAGGCTGAACGAATGACTAGTCCTTTTCTGCGGCTATCGTGGCGCGCAGCATGCGCGACTTGCTGTTCGTGCTTCTTTTTCTTCGTTGCGCTGGGAGCGAAAGTTTTCCAGGAACAAGCACCCACCGCGGCGCACAGTTCGTCGAACGAATCCCGTGAGCAAGGCCCGCCACAACGCATTCCGCGCCAGCAAGCGCAAAATACGGCCGCGCTCGACGGCCAGGTGCGCGAAACGAATTCTTTGGGTAATCCGCTGCCCATTCCCGGCGTGGTCCTGACGCTGCGGAATTTGCAATCCGCGCAGACTTTCATGGCAACTTCTTCCGCGGAAGGAATCTTCCGGCTGTTCCCATTGCCGCCCGGGAAATATGAACTGAACGCGGAAGCTCAGGGCTATGCGCCGTTTATGCTCGCGGAACTTGGACTCCCTCCTAATGAAGTGGTCACGCTGGAAATTTCTCTCGCTTCAAACGGTACTGGGGAAATGCGCTCGCGATTGCCGCGACTTTCTGAACTTGGCCCCGCGTTGCCGGCTGGAAACGCTGCGAATGCGGGCGCTTATCGCGAACTTCGGCATCGGCTCGATGGTGACGCGAACTACGTCGAAAGTGTTTCCGCGGAAACACTCCCTCCCGTCGCAGACGTTTACAACGTGGTGCCCAATCGCTGGGCCTTGGAGCAGCCCGATTACCGCCGCTATCCGCAAAAAGGCGAATACCTTTACTCGAAACCACATTGGTATGACCCGTTCAACCGGAATCGCTGGAAAAGCGATGAGCCCATTTGGCCGGAGCGCCTGGGCCAGCAGGTTTTCCTGAACTTGACAGCATCGGCAGAAACTTTTTTCGATGGCCGCCGCTTGCCCTCGCCGAGCAACGTCAGCAGCACTCGCGTGGGCAGCCGCGATTTCTTTGGCAAAGGCGAGCAGGCATTTTTCGATCAGACGCTGCGCTTCGCGCTGGATATGTTTCACGGCGACGCGTCGTTTAAGCCGGTGGACTGGCGCATTCGCGTCACGCCCGAGTTCAGCCTGAATGATTTGAAGGTCCGCGAACTCGGCATCGTTGGGCCGGACGTGCGCAGCGGCACCAACCGTTTTGACAATCACGTGGGACTGCAAGAAGCGTTTGTGGAGGTGAAGCTTCACGATCTGGGTCCGAATTATGATTTTGTTTCGGCGCGGGCCGGGATTCAGCAATTCAACGCGGATTTTCGTGGCTTTTTGCTTGTCGACGAAGGGCCTGCGCTACGTCTTTTCGGCACTCTGCACAGCGACCGGATCGCGTACAACGTCGCGTACTTTCATTTCCTCGAGAAAAACACAAACAGCGGATTAAATACGTTCGAACGGCGACATCAACAGGCAGTGCTGGGCAATGTGTATTTGCAGGATTTCTTTTTTCCCGGCTACACGGCGGAATTCGTGGCCGCGTGGAATAAGGATGATTCAAGCTTGCATTACGATGACAACGGATTCTTGGTGCGACCCGCGCCGATTGGAAATGCGATCAACCAAAATCCCGGGGCGGGCCCGATTCTGCATGGAATTCGCGTGGGCTATTTCGGGTGGCTGGGCAGCGGGCACATTCGGCGCGTGAATCTTACGCATGCCTTCTATCAGGCGGTTGGCGAGGATACTTTCAATCCCATCGCAGGGAGACGCGTGACGATTAACGCGCAAATGGCAGCGGCGGAACTTTCTTACGACAAGGACTGGATGCGTTATCGCATCTCCGCGTTTCATACATCAGGCGATGCGAACCCGCGCGATGGGCGCGCGCGCGGCTTCGACTCCATCGTGGACTTGCCGAATTTTGCGGGAGGGCTCTTCAGCTTCTGGAATCGCGAAGGGATTCGCTTGCTTGGCTCCGGCGTATTGCTGACGACGCCAGGCAGTTTGATTCCGTCGCTTAGGGCCAGCAAAGAGGAAGGTCAGGCCAATTTCGTGAATTCGGGGATTTTTTTGGCGAACGCAGGAGCGGATTTTGATATCACCCCAAAACTGAAAGGATTTGTAAATTTCAACTATTTGCGATTTGAACGCACAGAGCCGCTGGAGTTTCTGCTGTTTCAGGCGCCCATCCACCACGCCATCGGCGAAGACTTTGGAGTGGGCATTGAATACCGGCCGCCGCTCACAGAGAACATCGTGCTGACCGGAGGCGCTTCGGCGCTGCAGCCGGGGCAGGGGTTCAAAGATATCTACACGGGCCGAACGCAGTTCTCGCTTTTCGGCTCGGTGAAGTTTACCTTCTGAGGCTGCGCAGACGATGCTCTCTTTCCACAACCCCGGCGCCTCTTCTCTGCGAAATTTCTGCGTGCTCTGCGTCTCTGCGTTGTCTTTTGTGATTGCGCTGCATTCCGCACCCGCAAACCATGCCGGGCCAAAGCCTGCCCGCACAGACAGGCTTGGCGCCGCATCCAACGCGAGTCAGTCGCAGGAAGAAGTCGACGGAAAATTGTCGGGCTGCGTCTCGTGCCACACTTCGACGGATGAACCGACGATGCATCCTACGAAAACGGTGCATCTCGGCTGCACAGACTGCCACGGTGGAAATCCGTCGGCTGCCATTGCGACTGGAACCGCGCCGAATTCAGTGGAATACAAGGCCGTCAAGGAAAAGGCGCACGTGCAGCCGCGCAATACGGCGTTTAAGAATCGCGTGAATCTCCCCGAACGCGCCTACACGCTGTGGCTGAAGGAATCCGCGGAATACATCAAGTTTGTCAATCCCGGCGATTTGCGCGTTGCAGCCGAAACTTGCGGCAGGCCCGGCTGCCATGCGGCGGAAGTGCGGGCGGTTTCCACCAGCATGATGACTCACTCGGGATTCCTTTGGGGCGCAGCGCTCTACAACAACGGCGGCTATCCATCGAAGAACGTGCGCTTCGGAGAAAGTTACAATCGCGACGGCCTGCCGCAGTCCATCAAGACGTTTCCAAAGCCGACCGCAGAGGAAACTCGCGCCAAAGGCGTGATTCCGGAACTGGATCCTCTTTATCGCTGGGAAATCTCGCAGCCCGGAAATGTTTTGCGCGCTTTCGAGCGCGGCGGACACAAGAAGGCTGAGATTGGCAACCCGAATCGCGAAGAAGTCCCGGGGAAACCGGACGACAAGCTGAGCGATCGCGGCTTCGGCACGGAGCTGCGCACAGATCCTGTTTTTCTTGGGCTACAGAAGACACGCTTGCTCGATCCCATTTTGTCGCTTCCGGGAACCAACGATCATCCCGGCGATTACCGCGGAAGCGGTTGCACGGCGTGCCATGTGATTTACGCCAACGATCGCGATCCCGCGCACTCGGGCGGTTACGCGTCGTTTGGCCACTCGGGCTTTAGCGCTTCTTCCGATCCTGCAATTCCGAAGAACGAAGCGGGCCATCCCATCAAACACGCCTTCACGCGCTCGATTCCGTCCAGCCAATGTATGATCTGCCATATTCATCCGGGCACGAACATGGTCGCGACCTATTTCGGCTTAACCTGGTGGGACAACGAAAGCGACGGCGACAAGATGTACCCGAAGGAGCAGCAGAATCCTACGGAAGAGGATCGCTACCAAGCGTATTTGCGCAATCCCGAAGCGGCAGCGGCGCGCGGGCTTTGGGGCGACAAGAAATTCCTGGAGAAAACGGGCGGCGACGACTTCAACAAGCAATTAAAGACCACACAGTTTGCGGATTTCCACGGACACGGCTGGGTTTTCCGCTCTGTGTTTAGCCACGACCGTAAGGGAAACTGGCTCGATAAAGAAGGCAAGCAAATCGCGTTCGACGATCCGGACCGCTTTGGCAAGGCTGTGCACCTCGCGGATATCCATCTGGAAAAAGGGATGCAGTGCAACGATTGCCATTTCGAGCAGGACAGTCATGGCAACGGAAAAATCTACGGTGAGCCGCGCGCGGCGGTTGAAATTGACTGCATTGACTGTCATGGCACGATTCGCAAGAAAGCGACACTGCTGACCTCCGGGTCCGCCGCTCCCGAACCCGTTGTTCCCGGAGGCGAGCGCGGGCGGCATCTGGATGCCTTGCGGACGCCGTGGGGCCTCCGGCGGTTCGATTGGCGCGGCGACAAATTGATTCAGCGCTCGATGTCCGAAGAAAACAAAGAGTGGGAGATCGTTCAAACGCTCGACACGATCACGCTCGGCAACGCGCATTTCAGCATGAAATCGTTGCGCGCGAAGCTGATGAGCAAAGATGGCATTGTGGCTAAAAAAACTCCCGGTACAGATGAGGCGCTGGCTCATTCCAACGACAAAATGACCTGCTACTCCTGCCACACTTCGTGGACGCCGACATGCTTCGGCTGCCATCTGCAGATGACCGCCAATGCGCGGCGTCCGATGCTGCATAACGAAGGCCTGCTCACCAAAAACTACACCACATATAATTTCCAGGTTTTGCGCGACGACATTTACATGCTGGGTGTCGACGGGACGGTCACAGGACATCGCATCGCGCCCGCACGTTCATCCTGCGCCGTCCTTGTCAGTTCGCAGAACGCGAATCGCGAATGGCTTTACTACACGCAACAAACGATTTCCGCCCCTGGATTTTCCGGCCAGGCCTTCAGCACATTTGTGCCGCATACAGTACGCGCAAGAGAAACGAAGCAATGCAGCGATTGTCACATCTCCGCAGAGAATGACAATAACGCCTGGATGGCGCAGCTTCTATTGCAAGGCACCAACTTCATGAACTTCATGGGGCGTTACGTTTATGTGGCCACAGGCAACAACGGTTTGGAAGCCATCGCAGTGGCCGAACATGACGAACCTGAAGCCATTTATGGCAGCGACCTTCAGCGCATCGCGTATCCGGATAATTTCAAGAAATTTGTCGAGCGCGGACGCGAACTGCATCCGGCTGCGGAGCACTCCGGCAACGTTCTTGATATTCAAGCGCGCGGGGAATATGCGTACGCTGTGAACGGGACGAGCGGCGTGCGCGTCTACGACATCGCGAATATTGATAACAAGGGCTTCTCCGAAAAGATCACGACAGCGCCGGTTTCACCCATTGGGCAGCGGTTCTTTGTCCCAACGAAGAACGCCGTGGCGGTCGCTTCACCCACGACACTCGGAGTCGATCCGCTCCGTCAGCAACTTCCGGAGAACGAGGAGCAACCGATTCACCTGCTTTACGGCTTTCTCTACGTCGCCGATAAGGAGGAAGGTCTAGTCATCGTGGGTGATTCGAATCTGCAAGCGAAAAGCCCGGGTGTGGGCACGCTGCTCGACGGCAATCCTGCAAATAACTTTCTGAAGCGCGCGATGGCTTTCAATCCCGCCGGCGTCCTTGCAGGAGCACACCGCATTGCCATTGCCGGAACATTTGCGTACGTATTGACGGACAAAGCTCTGGTCGTTGTGGACCTCGACAATCCGCTCGCGCCGCGTGTTACGGCAACGATTGGTGCGCCCGTATTGAATGACCCGCGCGGCATTGCGGTCCAATTCCGCTATGCGCTCGTTGTAGACCGCGACGGACTGAAGGTTTTGGATGTCACCGACCTGGCGCAACCAAAGCCCATTGAAAAAACGCTAGTCCCACTCGAAGACGCACGGAATGTTTACGTTGCACGGACTTACGCCTACGTTTCCGCAGGCAAGCAAGGCTTAGCTATCGTCAACGTGGAAAAACCGGACGCTCCCAGGCTCGAGCAGATTTTCAACGCCGAAGGCCAGCTCAACGACGTGAACGACGTGAAGATTGGAATGGTGGCTGCCAGCGTTTTCGCTTTTGTCGCGGACGGGAAAAATGGGCTTCGGGTCCTGCAAATCATTTCGCCGTGGGACGACCCCGCGCATTTCTCAGGCTTCAGTCCGAGGCCCATTCCAAAGCTGATTGCCACCGGTCGCACCCGTGGCCCCGCGCTGGCCATTTCGAAAGGCATTGACCGCGACCGCGCCGTGGATGAGTCCGGGAATCAACTTGCCGTTTTTGGCCGCCGCGGCGCACGTCCGCTGAGCCGCGCGGAAGCCCAGGCGCTGTACCTCCGCAAAGGCCATCTCTACACCGTCTCAGACGAACCTATTGAGGGCCCCATGGCTGGGCAGCCCAGCGCTTCCTTTGGAGATTGGCTCGAACGCTTGGAAGCGTGGCTTTTGCCTTCAAGAGGCTCGGCTCACGCCCGGCACCAATAATCGCTTAAGATCATCTCTTCGCCTCGCATTCGCCTAGGTATCTTCTTCTGGGGACGGAATTTATACACTTCTAGTGTCCTTTCTACATGCATCTCCTTTCTTTCTAACCTGTTATGCACGCCTCGCATCTAAATCAGGGTATAATGATTTGTTCATATTTTTATCGCATCCCACCTATCAAAATAATTCGTGGGGGATTCTGCAATTAACGCAGTTAAGGTGTTGTTAGAGGGTGCAGACTTCCCAGAGTCGTTCAACCCTATAGGGAAATAGGAAAAGAAACCTAAAGGAGTACCAGTACATGGCGAAACAATACTTGCTGGCCAGCGATTTCGACCAGACACTCAGCTTCAACGACTCTGGAGTGGTGCTGAGCGAGCTCATCGGCTTTCACGGGTTTCACGACAAGGTCAAAGGCTTGGCGGAAATCAATCTCGTCCAACAAGGCGCCGAGCTAAGCTATCTCATACTGCATGACCCGGATTTTCGGCGTGTCCGGCGCGAGCATCTCATCGAGACCGGCAAGCGCATCCGCCTGAAGCACGACGTGGCGCTCTTCGCGCGCACGCTTGACAGCTTTAGCGAAGGCTACAAATTCCATTTCAATGTGATTTCCGCGGCGCCGCAGGAAATCATTCAATCGGCGCTCGAAGGCATCGTTCCGCCGGATCACATCTTCGGCACGCGCTTCCGCTACAACGAAGCGGGCGAAGTCGACTCCATCATTCGCGCCTCCGCAGGCTGGGGCAAAATCACTGTGCTGGAAGAGCTTCGCGCGACCCTCGGCATCAGCCATGACCAGATCATTTACATGGGCGACGGCAGCTCCGATTTACCGGTGATGATGCATGTCAATCAATACGACGGCTTGACTATCGCGGTGAGCGAGGCCAAGTTCATCAGCCGCGTGGCCAAGCGCACCGTGCTCAGCGATAACGCCATGAGCGTGCTCGTTCCCGTCATGGAAAAAGTCATGAATTGGGATTCCGCCAAAATCCGGAAGTTCTTCGCGTCGCAGGGGCTCACTCTGCTCGAGTGGGAAAAAGTCCGCACCGACATGCTCACAATTCAAGACGCCACGGAACAGATGGCAGCAACACCAGCGCCGTAAACACACGCAATCAGCTTGAGCCAAGAAGGGCGGACGGGTCACAGTCCGCCTTTTTTATTTTTTGAATGCATTCGTGCGAGAAAATGAATCATTCTTCAAGCCCTTCCTAAAACTCGCGGCAAAGGGGATAATTCTCTGTTCGACATCTCACGAAAAGGCGATCTATCAATACATGGCAAACGTC
>QHYL01000708.1 GCA_003224105.1 Acidobacteriota bacterium
GACCAATGCACATCTGAACCGCGACGTAATCTTCCTGGCGACGGCCGATGAAGAGGGAAGCGGCGACGCCAGCATCCGCACGCTCATCGCGAAATACTGGGACAAGTTTGCGGCGGGATTTGCCATCAACGAAGGCGGCAACGTCTTCATGAAGAATGGCAAAGTCCAATACATCGGCGTGCAGGCGAGCGAGAAAGTGTCCGCAAACGTCGCGGTGATCGCGCGAGGAACTTCGGGCCACGCATCACAGCCAACGAAGGACAATCCCGTCGTGCACTTGGCGGCGGCCATCGCGAAGATTGGGACGTACTCCGCGCCAGTGCACTTCACCGCGATTGTGCGGCGATACTTTGAAGGCATTGCGCCGCTCGAAGACGACGAAATCGCGAAGTGGATTCGCTCGATGGACACCCCTGACCGCGGCGAACATGCGCAGCGCGTAGTGTCGGACGTCAGCCCGCTCTGGAATGCGATGATGCGCGACACGATTGCACCAACCATACTTTCTGCGGGAGTGGCCAACAACGTGATTCCGGCGGAGGCGCGCGCAAATCTGAACGTGCGGCTCTTGCCGGGAGATTCCGTCAGCACGCTGGTAAGTGACCTGAACAAGCTTGTTAACGATCCAGCGGTGAGGCTGGAGGTGCAGCCGAACGCGGGATTGGCGGCGCCGCCATCTTCGCTGGAATCGGACTTTTACAACTTGATTTGCCGGGTGGCCTCGCGGGAGTTCGGAGGCGCTCCGGCCTTGCCGTTTCAGTCGACGTGGCTGACCGATTCCGCGCAGTTGCGGCTGCACAACGTGCAGGCTTACGGGCTTGTGCCGTTTCCGCTGTCGCAGGAAGATTTGCGGCGAATGCACGGCGATGACGAGCGGATTCCGATGGCGTCCTTTGACAAGGGTGTGGACGTGCTAACGAAGATTGTGACGGAGTTTGCGGTCACCCGTTACTAAAGCAAGAAGCCTCTGGCAACAATCCAAAAAGAAAATCGCAAGAACGAAGCTCTGGTTGAACAATAGAATGCGCGAAAGTTCGGTCTGTCCTCGGAAGAGAGCATGAGTTTTCGTCACTCGAAGATTGTCTGCACCATCGGGCCGGCGACGCGTTCGCCGCGGATGATCGACAAGCTTTTCGCGGCCGGGATGGACGTGGCGCGCCTGAATTTCTCGCACGGCACGTACGAGGAGCACGCGGAGAATTTCGCGATGATTCGCGCCGCCTCCGGGGAACATGAAAAACCGGTTGCGATTTTGGCGGATTTGCAAGGGCCGAAAATTCGCACCGGAGCGCTCGCGGGTGGCGGGCCGGTGATGCTGCGGGCCGGCCAGCAGTTCGTTATTACCACCGCCAAAGTGCTGGGCGATTCCACGCGCGTGAGCACCACGTTCACGGCACTGCCTCGTGAGGTGCACCGCGGTGACCGCATTTTGCTCTCGGACGGACTGATCGAGTTGCGCGTCGAGCAAGTGCGCGACCGGCAAGTGATTTGCGAAGTGGTGAACGGCGGCGCACTCGGCCAGCATAAAGGCATCAACTTGCCCGGATTGAAACTGCGCGTTCCGGCGCTGACGCCAAAGGACCGCGCGGACCTGGCATTTGCTCTGAAACATGGCGCAAATTACATTGCGGTGAGCTTTGTGCGGCGTCCCGAAGACGTGCTGCTGGCAAAACAATTGATCCGGCGCGCGGGAAAAGACACTCCCGTCATTGCCAAGCTGGAAAAACCGCAGGCCATCGAGAATCTGGACGCCATTCTGCGCGCAGCGGATGCCGTCATGGTGGCGCGCGGCGACCTCGGCGTAGAAATGAGCCCGGAGCGCGTCCCCGTTGTGCAGAAAACGATTATTGCCCGCGCCAGAGAACTGCGGCGGCCCGTGATCACCGCGACACAAATGCTGGAATCGATGACGGAGAATCCGCGCCCGACGCGCGCGGAGGCTTCTGACGTGGCCAATGCCATTTTCGACGGTTCGGACGCAGTGATGCTTTCCGCGGAAACGGCCACGGGAAAATATCCTGTGGAGGCCGTGAGCATGATGGCGCGCATCGTGGAGGAAGCCGAAGGCAGCGTCCGGGAATTTCCGCGGCCGGCACAGCAGGAGCAGTTGAGAGTTCCAGGAACTGTGGCCGAGTTGGTGTGCCATGCTTCGCGGGAATTGCACATGAAGCTGATCGCCGTGTTTACGCATAGCGGATTCACGGCGCGGCTGATTTCGCGGTACCGCCCGTTGGTGCCGATTGTCGCGTTTTCACCGGAACAGGAAACGCGACGGCGGCTGGCCATGATCTGGGGCGTGTATCCGAGAAACATTCAGGATTTGCGGAAGATTGATGGGTTGGCAGCGGTCGCGGAGAAACGGCTGCTCGAAGAGCGATTGGTGCGCAAGGGTGACGTCATCGGGATTGTGGCAGGAACACCGATGGGCATCCGCGGCACAACCAACTTCATGAAATTTCACGTGATTGGCGGGCCCGCGTGAGGTGAGGTTTTAAGTGGTCCGGACGGCGGAATGAGAGAGCAGAGAACACACATCGGAGATCAGAAAAGGCAAAAACCTGGCTCAATCCTCCGCCTGATCTCTGTTCTCCGTTCTCTGATCTCTGACCCTTTCAATTGACCCAGTTGTCCGGGCGCGACGGAGGCTCCTTGCGGTGCTTGCCCATGTAAACTTCGAAGCGCCGCCGGTTTCGTTTCTGTTGCCAGTCTGAAACGCTGTTACGCAGGCCGTAAAGAAAAGACCCGCGGCGCAAATAAACGTAGCCTACCAGCAATCCACCCAGATGACAGAGATGGCTCACTCTGTCAGCCCCCAACCCAAACGTTCCCAA
>QHYL01000482.1 GCA_003224105.1 Acidobacteriota bacterium
TGTAGGCGATGTGGGTCTCGGGATCGTAGGATCCGCCAGGCCAGTTGGTCCCGCCCGATGCCGTGCCCATGGTCAGCGTGCCGAGCGGTCCTTCCCGTTTGCTCACCGTCGGCGGCGTAAAGACAGGACCGAGATGATACTTCGCCACGTCTTGCTTGGCTTTTTCGCGCAGCGCAGGAGTGAAGTCGATCAGGTCATCGATGGAAACGCCGTTGCGGCTGTAGGCTGGCGGCTTCGTGGGAATGGGTTGCGTCGGAGAGTACCATTCGCCCGGCACATTTCCCACTTCCACCGGGCGCTCGGGCATGGGCCAGATCGGCTTTCCTGTAACTCGGTCAAACATGTAAAGAAATCCTTGCTTGGTCGGTTGGGCCACGGCCTTTACCGGTTTCCCGTCTACCGTGATGTCGGCAAGGATCGGCGCCGACGAAATATCCATGTCCCAGAGCGGGTGATGCACCAACTGGAAATGCCACTTGCGCTCGCCGGTTTTCAGGTCCACGCACACAAGCGTTTCGCCGAATAAATTGTTTCCCGGACGGTGCCCACCGTAGAAATCGCTGGTTGGCGATTCCACCGGCAAATACGCGAGACCAAGCTTTTCGTCGACCGTAACTTGCGACCACACGCCCGTGTTGCCCGTATATTCCGCCGAGCCTTTCTCCCACGTGTTGTAGCCGAACTCGCCCTTTTTTGGAATGGTATGGAAAATCCACAGGCGCTTGCCGGTGCGCACATCGAATCCGCGCGCATAGCCCTTGTTATTGCGCATGCTTTTCGGTGTCATGCCCTCGCGAAACGCTGCCCCGACAATCACCGTGTCGCCGGCCACGGCGGGGGCCGACTGAATCCCGATTTCGCCAGTCTCCAGGTTGGGCGCCCATTCGCGGTTGTTGTTCCAGTCCGAGATCGTTTGGTCATCGTCGAGCTTCAGGT
Organism: Acidobacteriota bacterium; assembly: GCA_003224105.1. GTDB lineage: Bacteria > Acidobacteriota > Terriglobia > Acidiferrales > UBA7541 > Acidiferrum. The sequence goes on from QHYL01000482.1 coordinate 937, forward strand.
CCACAATGCCGTTTTCTCCGAACGACGGAACGCGCACGCCGGTCTTGGCATCCAGGCAAATCAGCCGGAAGCCGGGCGTCACATAAAAAATGCGTTCGTCCACGCCTTCAGACCAATACGCCAGCCCGCGCCCCGAAAGCTGTCGCGGGGCCGCGCCGCCGCGCTTGCCTTCGTGTTCGCCGTGAATCCACAGCAGTTCTCCGCTCTCTGGATCCACCGCGATCACCGCCCGCCGCGATCCCGCTGTCGCGTAAAGAACGCCGTTCACCATCAACGGCGTTCCTTCCAGCTTGTATTCCGCCCGGTCGCCGAAATTGTCCGTCTTAATGCGCCAGGCGATTTCCAGGTTGCTGAAATTGGACGCGTTGATCTGGTCCAGCGGCCGATACCGCGTTCCCGCGAGGTCCGCGGCATACGAAGCCCACTCCGTGTCCTTCGGGTGATATTGCGCGAAGACGACGGCCGGAATCAGGCTCAAAATCACGAAACACACGAACCGCAGACTTCCGCCGCTTGCTTTTCTTGGAAGCATTTCCGCTCTCTCCTGGAACTTCTGCGCTTTTGGAGCGCTTACCGCGTAAATCGGTTTGCAGGCGTTTAGCACGCGCCAGTCTAAGCCCGCAGAATCCTACTGCAAAGCATTAGTTTTTTTCACGCCTGTTTTTCCAATGACCGCTGAATGGCCCTTCGTTTTGTAAATGGCAGCGTGGCCGCGTTCCATTTGCGGCTATTCACACCGGGCGCTATGATGCGGCGCGCGAGTTTCATTCAAGATTCTGTGTTGTAGGAGTTGCCATGTTCATGCCGCCGACCCGCTTGAGATTCACGGCTTCCCTAGCCTTGCTCGTACTGTCACATGCCGGGAATTTCGCAGCCGCCCAGGATAGGCCCGTCGTCTTGAGAGTCTCCACCGTCCTCGATGGCAGAGGGAAGATTCTCCGCAACACCGTGATCGTGGTCGAAAGCGGAAAAATTGCCAGCGTTGGCGGAGCCGCACCCCAAGGCGCAATCACTTACGACCTCTCCACGCTGACGGTTTTGCCCGGCTGGATTGATGCCCACGTCCACCCGACCTGGCATTTCGACGCCACCGGCAAACTCGCTGGCGAGAACGAGCCCAAGGAGCAAACCGTCCTGGCAGGCGCCGCCAATAGTTGGAAGATGCTCACTGCCGGTTTCACTACCGTGCAAAGCCTCGGCTCGCCTCTCGACAAAGACCTCCGCGATGCCATCGACCGCCTGGGCTTGCCGGGCCCGCATATCCTCACCTCTCTCGATCCGATCTTTGGCCGTGGCGAGGCCACTGGCACTCCCGACGAACTGCGCGCCGTGGTTCAGCAGCACGCGAAGAATGGCGCCGATGTCATCAAGATTTTTGCTTCGGGCAGCATTCGCGAAGGCGGCAAGCCCACGCTTTCGCAGGACCAACTCAACGCCATTTGCAGCGAAGCCAAGAAAGTTGGCTTGCGCACCGTTGTGCACGCCTACGGACCCTCCGTGCGTATGGCCTCGCTCGCGGGTTGCACCGAAGTCGAGCACGGCCTCTACGCGACCGACGACGACCTGCGCTTCCTCGCCGAGCACGGCACCTACTTCGATCCCCAGGCTGGCCTCGTTCTCCAAAATTATCTCGACAACAAGCCGCACTACCTCGGCATCGGCAATTACACAGAGGCTGCCTTCGACCTTATGCAGAAGGTCTTGCCCGAATTTCAGGAGCTCTTCCGCCACGCAATTCGCACTCTAGGCCTTAAAGTGATCTTCGGGACCGACGCGGTCGCCGGCGCGCATGGCCGCAACGCCGAGGAATTTGTCTTTCGCGTTCAAACTTGCGGCCAGGACCCCATGGCGGCGCTGGTTTCTGCCAACTCCCTCGCTGCCGAAGCCCTCGGTATCCAGGATCGCGCTGGCTCCATCGCTCCGGGCCTCGACGCCGACATCATCGCCCTCGATGGCGACCCCTTGAAGGACATAACCGCCGTGCGCCGCGTCGTCTTCGTCATGAGAGGCGGAAAGGCTTTCGTGAATCAGCCGCCGGTCCAAAACAAATAGGCGACAATGGCGGGCAAACGTTTTTCCCTTGTCGTCCAGTTCTTCTTTTTCTTCTTTCTTTCTAGCGCCACGGCGCAAGCCCGTTGGTGGAGGGTTCAAACCAAAGGTACCGACACCAACCTTCGCGCTGTCGCCGCAGTCTATGCCCATGACCGGAACGGGGTGCAATTTCCCGTTGTTTGGACCTCGGGCTCCAACGGTGTGATCCTGAAATCGCTCGACGCAGGCAAGACGTGGCTGCGCCTGCACGTCAAAGACGGCGATGCGCTGGATTTTCGCGGCATTGTGGCCTTCAGCGAGAAAACGGCCTACGTCATGTCGAGCGGCGAAGCGGACAAATCCCGCATCTACAAAACCACCGACGGCGGCGAAACCTGGAATTTGCAATATTCAGACAATCGCAAGGAATTCTTTCTCGACTCCATCGCCTGCCTCTATGAAACGGAGTGCATGGCCCTCGGCGATCCCATCAACGGCAAATTCCTCTTGTTAAGAACGTCCGACGGCGAACATTGGAGTCCGCTTCCCACCGACAACATGCCCTCTGCTTTGGGGGGCGAAGGCGCATTCGCCGCCAGCAATTCGTGTCTCAAACTCCCCGGCGAGAAAGAAATCTATTTCGCCACCGGCGGCCCCGCGGCGCGGGTTTTCCTTTCAAAGGATGGCGGTCTCAGTTGGACCGTTACTCGCACACCTCTTGTGCAGGGAAACGCCTCCTCCGGAATTTTTGCGGTGGTCGGCGATGAGAGCGATCGGATCATCGTGGTGGGTGGCGACTACAAGGATCCGGCCTATTCCGAACGAGTCGCCGCCACTTCTCTCGACAATGGAAAAACATGGCGGCTTGCTGCTGGTCAACCCGGCGGGTTCCGTTCGGCTCTGGCCCTCATCGACCATGAGCGAATGGTGGCCGTTGGGCCGAACGGCGAAGATGTCACAAATGATTCAGGAGCCCACTGGAAACATACTGATTCATTGAATCTCAACGCAGTGGCTATTCTGGACATTGCGGCTGGCTGGGCCGTTGGTCCACACGGCACGATCGCCCGCTTCGTCAACCATTTCGATTACAGGCATTCGTCTTCGGAAAGCCCGCAGCAGCGAACCGTACCTCGCGCGCGCCAGCGCTAGTTCAGCTGAGTAAATTCTTGGCTCCCGGTTTCAGTTGGTCGTATAGTTCTTCCTTCTCGGATTTCAGCAAAAACCTGTCGCGGAGGTTTCACATGTCAGGGTCATCCAAGTCCAATTACAGCGCCGAACAACTCACCGATCGCCGCACCTTCCTCCAAGGCGCCGCAGCTGCGGCTGCCTTGTCAGCCATTCCCAGCTGGGCGCAGGCGCATTCCGACGACTTCGCAGCAATTCGCGCCGAAATTGAGAAGCATCACGACGAAGCCGTAAAGCGCCTGCAAGGGTGGATTCGCCAGCCCTCCATCGCCGCTGAAAATCGCGGCATGAACGAAGGCTGCGACCTGATGATGCAAATGCTACGCGAAGCCGGCTTCAGCGGCGTCAAAAAAATGGCCACCGACGGCCAGCCCGGTGCTTTCGCCACACTTGACGCCGGCGCGCCCAAAACCCTCGGCCTCTATTTCATGTACGACGTCAAACAAGCTGATCCCGCCGAATGGTCTTCTCCGCCGTTTGAAGCGGCTCTGCTCGATAAACCCGGCCTCGGCAAAATCATCATGGGCCGCGGCGCCGTCAATCAAAAAGGCCCGGAAGCCACGCTCCTCGCCGCGTTTCACGCCATTCGCGGCGCGGGCAAAAAAGTGCCCGTGAACCTCGTCTTCGTCGCCGAAGGCGAAGAGGAAATCGGCTCGCCGCATTTTCCGCAAGTCATTCGAAATCCCGAAGTCGCCGCCGCGCTGAAAAAATGCAGTGGCGTGTTCATGCCTTTCGCCTCGCAAGGCCTCGACGGCGAAGTCTCCATGTTTCTCGGCGCCAAAGGCGTCATCGAATGCGAACTCACTTCCAGCGGAGAGCGCTGGGGCCGCGGCCCGCGCAAGGACGTCCACTCCAGCAACAAAGCGCGCCTCGACAGCCCCGCGTGGCATCTCGTTGAAGCGCTTGCTTCGCTCGTCTCTCCCGACGGCAACGATCCCGCAATCGAAGGCTACACGGCCAAAGTCCGCCCGCTCTCTGAAGCCGAAAAGAAAATGATTGCCGAAGCCGCGCGCCGCATGAACGAAGCCGAAGCCAAAAAACTTCTTGGCATTCAGCACTGGGTTCACGACGTGAGCTTCCAGGAATCCCTCGAGCTGCTCGTCTCCCGCCCCACCGTGAACATCGAAGGACTCGTCGGCGGCTACACCGGCCCCGGCGGCAAAACCATTCTTCCCGGCAAAGCCGTCGCGAAGCTCGACCTTCGCCTCGTCCCGGACATGACCGCCTCCGAATCGCTCGCTATGCTCAAAGCGCATCTCGCGAAAAAAGGTTTCGGCGACATCGACGTGAACATGACCGGCGGCTACGATCCCACCTCCACGCCCGCTGATTCCGCCGTCATTCGCGCCGCCACCGCCGTCTACAAAAAAAATGGCATCGATCCCGTGATCCTTCCGCGCCTCGCCGGCTCCTGGCCCGGCTATGTTTTCACCGGCGATCCGCTGCGTCTTCCTGCCGGACATTTCGGACTCGGCCACGGCAACGGTGCGCACGCGCCCGACGAGTATTACGTCATCGAATCCAGCAATCCCAAAGTGCAAGGTATGGACGGCGCCGCGCTCTCTCACGTCGAGTATCTTTTCGAACTGGCGCAAGTAAGCTGAACCCCAGCGCAGCTATGCCGAGCCCAAGTGCACCTATGCAGAGCAAAGAATCGTGACTCCGCCCCCTCCAGAAGCTTCCAGCGCTTCGTCTTCACCCGGCAGCGGGCTTGCGCGCCATCTCGGCCTTTTCGGCACCACCATGGCAGTGATGGGCGGCATCATCGGTGCGGGAATTTTCATCAATCCTTATCTCGTCGCCGAACGCGTCCACACATGCTTCCTCATCTTGTCGGTGTGGATTGCCGGCGGCCTCGTCGCGCTCCTTGGCGGCTTCATTTACGCCGAACTGGCCGCGCGGTTGCCCGTGGTCGGCGGCCAATACGCTTATCTTCGCGAAGCGCTCCATCCCGGCGTCGCATTTCTTTACGGCTGGGTGCTGCTTCTCGTCATTCAAACTGGTGGCATGGCCGCCGTCGCCGTCACGTTCGCGCGCTATTTCCTCGAACTCACGCAATGGTCCATCAACGATTCGCTCATCGCCGCCGCGGCCCTGGCGCTTCTCACTGCGATCAATTGCCTCGGCGTCCGTGCCGGCAGCCGCGTGCAATCCGCCATGACGCTCATCGCGATCGCCGCTATCGGCGTGCTCGAACTCTTCAGTTTTCTCCGCAGCGGCCCCTCGCAAATTTCCTTTCACCCTCTTCTCGACCAGCCGCCTTCTCTCAATCTCGCCCTCGCCTTCGGTTCCGCGATGACTCCCGTCCTCTTCGCCTACGGCGGCTGGCAAACCTCCAGCTTTCTCGGCGGGGAAGTTCGCGACCCGCGCAAGACTCTCCCTCGCGGGCTCGTCTTCGGCGTTCTCGGCGTCATCGCCGTCTACACTTCCGTGAATTTTGTTTACGTCCGCGCGCTCAGTCCTGTGGGGCTCGCTGGGACCACTACTCCGGCTTCTGTCGTGATGCGTGGCGCACTCGGTCCACGCGGCGCCGCGCTCATCGCCGCGGGCATCGCTTTTTCCGCCTTCGGCTTTCTCGGCCAATCCATCCTCACCGCCCCGCGCGTCTATTTCGCCATGGCTGAAGACCGTGTCTTCTTTCGCAGCGTCGCCTGGGTTCATCCCCGCACGCGCGTCCCGGTCATTGCCATCGCCCTGCAAGGCGTCTGGGCCATCCTCATCGCTCTCACCGGAACCTACGCGCAAGTCGTCAACTACGTCGTCGCCATGGACTCGCTCTTCTTCGGCCTCACCGCTGTTTGCCTTCTCCTCCTGCGCCGCCGCAACACAGCTTCTTTCCCCGCCTCCACCGACTATCGCGTCCCCGGCCATCCCTGGACGACACTCCTCTTCATCATCGCCGAATGGCTCGTGGTTATCAGTACCTTTGCGCGCGATCCTCTGCGCTCCTCCATCGGTCTGGGCATCGCCCTTGCCGGTTTGCCCGTATACTTTTTCTGGCGCGCCAAATCCCGGGAGACCTCTGCCGCATGACCACCACCGTTCCCGCTCGCACCAAACGCTCCCTCTACATGGAGTGGGCCAAGACCCACTCCCACGCCAAATACAATCTCGCCACCAGCGGCCTCATCGGCGTTTCGCGCAGCGAATTTCCTCTCGATGTCCGCGAACTTGACATCACCGCTCCCGGCGGTTACGGCCACGCGCCGCTGCTCGCGCGCCTCGCAGTGCATACCGGCGTCACCGAAGACTGCATCGTCACCGCCGCCGGCACCTCCATGGCGAATCACCTCGCCATGGCCGCCGTTCTCGACCCCGGCGACGAAGTTGTCCTCGAGCAGCCCGCGTACGGCCCGCTTCTCGACGTCGCCAATTATCTCGGCGCGCGGGTGAAGCGCCTTCCGCGCCGCTTCGAGTCCCGCTTCTCTATCAGCCTCGACGAACTCCAGCGTGCCATCACTACGTCCACGCGCCTCGTCGTGCTCACCAATCTCCACAATCCCAGCGGCGCGCTCCTCTCCGCCGAAATGGTTGGCGCCATTGGCAAGCTCGCGATGCGTTCCAATGTGCACGTTTTAATCGACGTGCCCGCCGTATATGGCTCCTCACCGATCTCTTCGCCGCCACCGGCGCGCACCCCGCGGAGCGCCTCTCCGTCATGGCCCTCGATCATCTCGAGAAATTCCGCGAACGCGCCCGCGCGCTCCTCACCGCCAATCGCGCCCTGCTCGATTCCTTCCTCGACTCGCACCGCGACCTCGAATGTTTTCGTCCCCCCGCAGGCACGGTCGTCTTCCCGCGCCTCCCGCACGGCCGCGACCCCGAAGCCTTCTTCCAATTGCTCCGCGAAAAATTTGAAACCACTGTCGTTCCCGGCAGCTTCTTCGAAATGCCGCGCCATTTCCGCATCGGCATCGGCGGCGACACGCCCACGCTCCGCGCCGCCCTCGAACGCCTCTCCTCTGCCCTCGACTCCTTCGCCAAGCGCTGAGTCGCCCCACCAGGGTATAATCCCGCCACTTCGCATCTACAGGAATGAGCCCGCGATGACCGTATCTGTTTTCATCGGAACCAGCGTCGACGGCTTCATTGCGCGCCCGAACGGCGATCTCGACTTTCTTCCGCCCGGCGGCGGCGAAGCTCACGGCTACGACGAGTTCATGGCCAGTGTTGACGTCCTCGTCATCGGCCGAAAAACCTTCGAGACGGTTCTGGCTTTTCCCCAATGGCCGTACGGAGATAAGCGCGTGGTGGTCCTCAGCAGCCGCGCGCTCGATTTCTCCGCCGTGCGCGGAGGCCGTGTCGAGCAGATGGCCGGGCTTCCAGCCGAAATCGTTTCCAAACTCGCAGCCGGCGGCGTCCACCCCGTCTACGTGGACGGCGGTATCACCATTCAACGCTTTCTGCGCGCCGGCCTCGTTCAGCGCCTCATCATCACTCGCGTCCCCGTGCTTATTGGCGACGGCATTCCCCTCTTCGGCTCCCTGCCGCGCGACGTCCGCCTCCGTCACGTCGCCACTCAGCACTACGCGAGCGGCTTGGTCAAAACCGAGTATCTCGTTTCCGTCTAGCGCAATTAGCTATTGATTTCCCGATTCGGCGATCAGCATCCTGTAGACCTCTCGCGCGTGGTCGTAAGCCTGCCGGGCGTCCCCCAATTCCCGCGCCGAGATCTTCGGCGCCTTCTGCGTCCAGCATTGGTCCACGGCCGCCAGGCACCATTCCGCGCTGGCTCGCAGCGGGCGCATCGGCTTGCCATTCACGACCAAAAAAATCGGATTCGTGTGCGACGACGGCAAAATCCGTGCCGCAATCCAGCTGCTTCGCTCAACAGGAACGTCAAATTCCAAATCGCGCACCTGGCCGTCGGCCACCATGTTTTTCCGCGCCACCGCTTTCCCATCCACTACAATTTCCACCGGCACTTCCCTCGTTTCTCCAATGCGCGCTCGCTCAATATGCCAATAGGGCCGCTCCGAGTACGGCCGGTCCCGAATCAAGCCTCCCGGCGCGTTCGGCGCCGTCGTCACGACCCACGATGGCTGGTCTCCCGCAAGGTCATGCGGGATCAAGTCGACGGCAGGATTAAGGTAGGCTGCAGCCTTGAGCGTGACATGGACCGTCCCGCTCGCCGGAAGTTGGACTTCACTATTATGTGTTCCGGCTTCCAAGCCGTTCACACGGAAATCCATCAAATGACTGCGTCCGTCCGAAACATAGCTGCGCCCGCCGCGCACGGCCTCCAGCCATTTTGCATAGGTAAGTTCTCCATCCACTTTCGCGTACACGCGCCCTTGTCCCACACGCGTGTCCGTAATGCACGGAAAATCCGTCTCGCCCGACACGCGCGTTCGGAAACCCACATTCAGCGTTTGGTACCAGATGTTCAGCTCCCAAACGTACGGCGTGTCCATGGTGGAGATGAAGTCCGCGGTGTCGGGGTAGGTTACGTCCACGATGTACTCGTTCGCTCCAATTCCATCGAACCCCGGCATCTCGTAATTCGGCAGTTCGGATGATTTCACTTCCAGGCCCCAGCCCGAATGCGCAAATCCGACTACCGCTTTTTGCGATTTTCCCCAGCGAAGAATCGGCAGGTCCCAGGTGGGCCAATCTTCGATGCGCTTCGTCCCTGGATAATCCTGCTCCGTTAAACCAAGCAACACCAGATGCCCCGCATGGCTCGATGGAAAGCCCGAAACCTCCAGGTCGTAATGCATCAGCCCGTCCGGTTTGGAATGCGGATCGTCCTTCCCGGTGAAGAATTTCTTCTGGTAGTAGTAGCAAGGACCCCACGTCAGCACGCAGCTCACGTTTAGTCTCTCGCCTTGTACTTGCCTGGCCATGTCTTCCGGGCGCACACCCTGTGTCGGGTCCTGGTAGTGCGAGCACCCCGCCGCGTGTACGTGGTGGTCGCCGGAATACCACCCAAACTTGGAAGGATCGATCCATCGCTGCATTTGGAACTCAACGCGGTTGCCGCCTCGCTCCATCATCTCCACTCGCTTGGTTTGCGGCAGATATTCGGGTCCGAGCGTGCACGTCACCGCGTAACTCCCCTTTGCCAGCGCGATGGATTCGCCGTTGTGGCGGTAAACCTGGGGCTGAAAGAAGAAATCTGGCGCAAGCCGCTTCGACGGATTCGGATAAATCCGCCCCTGATCATCGCGAATCGTGAATGCGGCTATCGTCGGAAGCTTGTTTTCGTCCACAACGTTCAGGCGCAGCTTGCTCGCGGGCAGAATCTTAAACAGCACCGTCGCTTCGTTTCGGAAACCGATGTCTTGCGTGCCCTGTCCCACGTTGAAGCTCAATTTCGCCGAACGCTCGCCCGCATCTCGGCTGTAAATCGAAAGTATCCGGTATTCTAGGCCGAGCCCCGAGAGGCGCTCGGACATGGGGTTCTTGTCATAGAAAGAAATGTCCGCCCATCGCTGCTTCTCCTCTTCCGGCGTCAGCTTCATCGCAGGCTCCGCGCTGGAGTCCGATCGCGTGTACACCGCCCCGCTGTTTTCGCTTTGCACCTGCAGCTTGGCGGTAACCCCGGCGCCGTTGATCACCTTCACTAGAAAAAGGCGCGTCCCTTCCTGCTCCAATTCTGCTTTCGCCGGCCCCACCTCCACCTTCACGCGGCTCTCGGCATTAATCGTCACGATGGCCAGCGCATACTGGTCCAGCACGCGCTCCAGTTCGCTAACCGCTGCCGCTTCGTCCGCCCGCCCAAAGGCCGCCCCAATGGCCACATTGATCCGCTCTGCGTCGGCGGCCGGCAAAGGTTGGCCCAGAAAGCTCAGCGCCTCTTGAACCTGCCGAATGTGTTGCGCCATCGGCTGCAAAGCCACTTTCGGCGTCTGCTCCATGTTCTGGCTCATAGCATCCTGCGTAAAGGCCGCAGCAAACACCAACAAGGCAATACGCAACCTTAGGGGCATAAGGAATTTCATCGGGAGATCCTTCCTCGGGAACCTTGCTCCGAACCCGGAGAGATAAAGAGGAAATTACCGCATCCAAGCCTTCAAAGAAAGAGACCAAAATTTCACACCACGCTCCGCCGTCTGCCCCTACGCGCGACTACGCCGACATTCTTCCGCTTTTGGAGTGGGGTTCGCCCTGAGCCGCGAGCGGCGGCTTGCTTTTGGAATCCTGGCGAAAATATGAAAGTCGAAAAAGATAAAATTGATGCTGCACTTGCAAGGGCGCAGCCTTTGGTTTTCAAACGCTTAAACCCGAAATGAACGTCTACGGGCAGGTGAGATTCTGCAACCACTCTGCGCGACCGCCAAAAGGAATTCGCAAAACATTTACTCGTGATCCGACGGTCTCGTCGTACGTGTTCGTCGATTGGATAGCGAACTCGAGCCACCGCCAGCCTCGATCGGCAACCGGGACGTTTTGCGATTTCGATTGCCATGCCTTACTGACTCTTTTGGCTTCCTCAGAATCCTTTTCAAGAAGCTGCTGGGTAATAGCGTGGGTCGTGTACGTAGCTCCTGACTCGTAAGCACCTGACTGCTACTTCGGACCATAGGATTAGAGCGATCCTCGAAGAAGATCTTTTCCCAGATTAGGATCGGTTTGTTCTCGCTAGACCAACCTACGATGAATGCGTGTGCCAGTATCCCTCCCGAATTTGTGCTGGCCATCTTTCTCACTCGTTCTGGTGCGAATCGATAGAATTGCTTGAAGTGGGACCTACCTCGCTCCCACTCTTCCGCCATAGCCTTCAAGTCGTGCTCGTACAAAACGTGCGCCTCTGCCGCGTCAGAAAGTGTGCTCCAATCGCTCAAGCTGTCGGGCCATCTCTCTTGTAATCAGCGAACCCGCCAACAGCCACTGCAGATGTTTCCAAAGCCATCATCTTACAGCCCTCGTCGAAGAATGAGCGCGTTAAGGCTTGCCCTCCCTGCGCTCTATCCTGTCTCCTCTCCGGCTGCCAACTGTGAAGTGTCAACTGTTAACTCGCCTAAGTTCTTTAGAATGCGCAGTTACGAAAATCGCGCTTCTAACCCCTTTAGAATGCGCAGTTACAAAAAAGGGAGGGAGGGGCACACCCCTTATCGCAGGTCAATACAAATGGAAATATCCGTCATGCTGCCCCAGCCGCACCTTGGCCTCGAACAGCTTCGACAAATTCTCTTCAGTCAGGATCGCCGCCTTGGGCCCGTCCGCGAGGATTCGCCCTTCGCGCAACAGCACCACGCGCTCGATCTCCGGGATGATTTCCGGCACGTGGTGCGTCACCAGCAGAATGCCCAAGCCCGATTGCGCCAGCTCGCGCATCGTCTCCCGCAACTGCAATTGCGCGCCAATGTCCAATGCGTTGCTCGGCTCATCGAAGAGCAGCGCCTGCGGCTCATGCACCAGCGCCCGCGCGATCAGCGTTCGCTTGGCTTCCCCGGAAGACATTTGCGCCACCGGCCGTTCCGCCAGGTGTGCGATTCCCAATCGCTCCAGCGCAGCATCAGCATTCGCCAAATGTATCGGATCCGGATGCTGATGCGGGAAAATGCGTGTGCTGCTGAAAAACCCGGACAGCACCACGTCGCGTCCCGTCGCATCCGTGGTGCACGAGGCCAGCAAATCTGGCGAGACGATTCCCAGCAGCGAGCGCAACTCGAAAATGTTCCACCGTTCGCGCCCAAGGATCGCAATCGCGCAGCCGT
>QHYL01000483.1 GCA_003224105.1 Acidobacteriota bacterium
TTCTTCAAGTCCGCGAAGCTGAATCGCTGGGTTGATGTCGAAGTTCGCAAGGAAACCTGGGAAGAGAGGCTGTTCGAATTAATCCGCATGGCCAGCGGATTTGTGGCGTGCAAGGGCGGAACGGGAACTCTGGTCGAGCTGGCCGTCGTCTGGGAGATGCTAAACAAATCCGTGATGTCTGGAAAACCCTTTGCCGTCCTGGGAGAATTCTGGCGGCCGATTCTCGAACGCGTACGGGAAGTGGAAGTTGGTCATCCCGGTCCATGGGGAGAGGCGAACGGCCGGCTGGTGTACGTGGCCGCCTCGGCGGGAGAAGCCGCGCAGCACCTCCACAACAAACTAAAATAGAAACACAAATGGCTCGCACCGCGCAAGAAGTACTCGAGTTCGACAAGCTGCGGGAACTGCTGCGGCTGCGGACCACGTGTGCGCCGGGACGGCGAGCGGTGGATGCGCTCGAGCCGGGAACGAATCGCGCTGCGCTGGAGTCTGCGTTTGCGCTCATTCGTGAAGCGCGGGAGTGGCTGCGTGCCGCCCACGAACTCGGTTTTGGCGCACTGGCGGATCCGCAACGCTGGCTTGACCGGATCGAAGGAGCAGGCGCTGTGCTGGAGCCGGGCGAGTTGCTCGATGCGGCGTCCCTCCTCGAAACCGCGCATTGGCTGCGGCAGCAATTTCGCGAGGAAGCGGCCAAATTTCCTCTTCTTGCCGCACGGGCGGCTTCGGTAGGCGATTTTCGCGACGTGCACGCGGCCATTCGCCGTTGCCTCCTGCCCAACGGCGAAATCAGTGATGACGCCTCGCCAGCGCTAAAGCGGATTCGCGCCAGCATCACGCAAACGCGTGAAGCCATCCAGAAAGCGCTCAAACAGATTCTGCGCGCGCGCAATGCCGAAGCGGGCGAAGACTACGTCACATTGCGCAATGAGCGCTTCGTGATTCCTGTACGCGCGGAAAACCGTCGCAGCGTTCATGGCGTGGTGCACGGCGCGAGCGCCACGGGCCAAACGGTTTTCATGGAGCCGTTTGAAACCGTCGAGGCCAACAACCAGCTCGTGCAACTGGCGGAGGACGAGGCTGAGGAGATCGCGCGCATTTTGCGCGAGCTTACCGAGAGGCTTCAGGCGATTCGCGGCCCCCTGCAAGCGGCCGCTGCGGCCATCGCGGAGTTGGACGGCGTTTTTGCGCGAGCGCGATTTGCGCGCGATTTTGATGCCGCGACACCGGAGTTTTCCGTCAACGACGAATTGCGCCTGCGGGACGCGCGCCATCCGGTTCTCGAAGACAAACTTAAGAAAGAAAACCGCGCAATTGTTCCCATGTCGCTTTCGTTGGGTGGACAAGAGCGCGTGCTCGTCATCAGCGGCCCGAACACCGGCGGAAAAACCGTGGCGCTGAAAACCGTGGGAGTGGCAGCGCTGGCCGCGCAAGCGGGAATTCCCGTGGCGGCGCAACGCGCGCTCCTGCCGATTTTCGACCGCGTGTTGGTGGACATTGGCGACGAGCAGTCCATCGCCGCGGACCTCTCCACGTTTTCCGCGCACGTGTTGAATTTGAAAGCCATGCTCGAAGCCGCCACGCCCCAATCGCTCGTGCTGGTCGACGAAATGGGCACTGGAACGGCGCCGGAAGAAGGCGCGGCGCTGGCCGTTGCCCTGCTCGACGAGTTTCGCGCGAAAAACTCCTTTGTGCTGGCAACCACGCATCACGACCGCCTGAAGACTTACGCTTCGACGGCGCCGGGAGTCCTGAACGCCGCCGTTGAATTTGACGACGTGAACCTGCGGCCCACGTACCGCTTGATGGTGGGTGTGCCCGGTGGTTCCAGCGGCATTGCCATCGCGCAGCGCCTGGGAATTGCAAAGAGAATCATCGAGCGCGCCCGCGCCTTGTTGACGCCGGAATCGCGCGAAGCGGCCGACCTCATCGCTTATTTGCATCGCAGCCGAGACGAACTCGATCGCATGCAGCAGCAAATGACCGCGGAGCGGCACGCTCTCGAAGAGGAACGCAAGAAGTTGCGCACCGAATGGGTCGAGCGCCAGCAAAAGCGCATCAAGGAACTGGAAGCGCAATTCGCGGAGATGCAGAAGCGCTTCGACGAAAATGTTGCGCGAGTCGTCGAAGCCGTGAAGGAGCGCGAGCTTCGCGCGCAACTCGAAAAAAGCACGCGGCGCAAGATGCAGGATGTTCGCAGCGAAGCGCGCGAAGATCTGAACGCGGCCGTCGTTCAAACCATTTCCGAATCTCAAGCCGACCTCGGCGTTCATTCGGCTTCGCTGGAGGCCGTGAGCGCGGACCGCTTGCAAGCCGGCGCGAAAATTCGCGTTCGCGGATTCAGCAAGCCGGTGATTTTTCGCCGCCTCGATGGTTCCTCCGCCGAAATTGAAGCCGGGCCGCTGCGCATGAAGGTAGCGTTGGACGAAATCACCGGCATCGAGAGTCCGGGGGCACAGGCTGTGGACAGAACACTTACGGGAACCGCCCCGCGCGCCTCGGGCGTCACGGTCCATTCGCAATCCCGCGAATCTCTCGCCACCGACGAAATCAACGTGATCGGCATGACCGTGGAGCAGGCCAGCGAACGCGTGGACAAATTTCTCGACGAGGCCGCCCTTGCGAACAAGCCGCGAGTTCGCATCATTCATGGCCACGGCACCGGCGCATTGCGCAAAGGACTTGCGGAATTCCTAAAAACTCATCCGTTGGTTTCGCGCTCCACCTTTGAAAGCGAAGAGCACGGAGGAAAAGCCATCACCGTTGTAGAACTCCAGAAATAAGAAACGAAGATCGATGACGAAACTCGAAATACGAAACTCGAAATTCGAGCCGGGGACTGTTAAGGTACTTCTTCGGTGCCATTCGCAGGGGACTGTGAAGTTTGAAATCGAAAAGCGGGCATGAAGCAAGGAATGACGAAACTCGAAATACGAGAGTCGAAATCCGTGGAAGCAAGTCCGCTACGGGGGCCCCGAGTAAAGGGCTTCACGGACTTGCAAGTGTGGCGCCTGGCGCGCGAACTGAGGAAGCTCTCCTATTGTCTGATGTGCGGGTTCCCCTCGGAAGAAAGGTACGTTCTGTCGTCTCAATTGCGCCGAGCGGCGATTTCCATAACGGCCAATATCGCCGAGGGGTTCGGGCGCTATTCTTATCAAGAAAACATTCAGTTCTGCCGGCAGGCGCGGGGATCTGCTTTTGAGGTCCGCGATCACCTGACCACAGCATTGGACGCAAGCTACATCACGCCCGAAATGTATGAGAAAGCGGATGCCCTGACGCAACGCGTAGTTCAAACCCTCAACGGGTATATTCGTTCAACAAAGACCCTTCAAGCTGAACGGAAACAAGCATCACCCTAAGACAGAGTCACCGAATTTCGAGTTTCGATAAACATGGCGGAAGCGGGATCTGTTGCCGAAAAAGTGAAACAGCAGGCGGACATCGTCCGCGTGGTGGGCGAATATGTGCGCCTGAAAAAAGCGGGCAAGGATTTCAGCGGGCTCTGTCCCTTTCATCAGGAAAAAACTCCATCGTTCACCGTTTCTCCGATCAAACAAATCTTCTACTGTTTCGGCTGCGGCAAAGGCGGCGACGTCTACAACTTCGTCATGGAAATGGAAAAGTGCGAGTTTCCCGAAGCGGTGAGGCTCGTCGCGGAAAAATGCGGAATCTCCATTCCCAGGTCCAAAGAACGCTCCGGCGAGGAGCGCAAAGAAAATCAGCAGCGCGCCACCCTCGTCGAAATGCACCGCGAGGCGCAAACGTTCTTCGTCAAGCAGCTCGAAGGGACGCTCGAAGGCAAAGCGGCGCGCGCGTATCTCGAGGACCGCGGCCTGGACAAAGACGCGGTCTCCCGGTTTGGCATTGGTTACGCGCCAAGCGGCGGCGACACTCTGCTGCGGCACCTAAAATCAAAATACAACGAAAAGCTGCTCGTCGAATCCGGCCTCATCTCCCGCGATCAGGGCGGCAAGCTCTTTGACCGTTTTCGCCGGCGCATTACCTTTCCCATCGCGAACGAATCGGGAAAGGTGATTGCCTTCGGCTGCCGCGCGCTTGGCGACGACCAGCCCAAGTACCTGAACTCCCCCGAATCGCCCATCTATTCCAAGAGCAACGTGCTCTATCACCTGGACCGCGCGAAAGAGGGTATCCGGCGCCAGGACTTCGTGATTCTGGTCGAAGGCTACATGGACGCGATTGCCGTGGCGCGTGCGGGCATCAGCAACGTGGTGGCGAGCTGCGGAACCAGCCTCGCCGAGCAGCAAATCAAGTTGCTCGGCCGTTTCACGAAGCGCGTCGTCGTGAATTACGATCCCGACACCGCCGGGCAATCGGCCACCGAGCGCTCGTTGTCTCTTCTGCTCGAACAGGATTTCGAAGTGCGCGTCCTTGCGCTTCCGCCGCTAGGCGACAAGAAAGCCGATCCCGACCTGTACATCCGCGAAAAGGGCGCGGAGGAATATCAAAAGCGGCTGAAGGAAGCGCCGTCGTTTGTCGATTATTTGATCGCGCGCGCGCGCCAAATGGACCTGAGCAGCGGCGAAGCCAAAACGCGGGCGGTGAATTTCCTCCTTCCGTACGTGCAGAAAATCCCGAATCGTATTTTGCGCTCGGAATGGGCCACGCGAATCGCGCAGCACCTTCGTTTGGAGGAACCGGTGTTGCGCGCGGCCCTGAGCAAAGCCGCGTCGGAGCGCCGCAGCGAACTGAAAACGCAGCCGGAGTTAGTGCCCAGTGCAGTCAAGCAGGCTGAACGCTGCCTAATTTCTCGCCTTACGCAAGAAGGAAGCTTGCGGGGTGCTCTTGCCCAACGGCTGCAGGAAGACCCTGGATTATATCAAGGGCTTGAAGCCGAGAAGATTTTCGCCGTGCTGGCCGTCGCTGCTCTCTCTGAAAAGCCACTGCAGGTAACGGAGGTCGCCACAGTATTGGAGGAGGATGACCGGCGGTCGCTCTTTGAGATACTCCTCAAGGCCAGCGAGCCAGTAATTTGGCGCGAAGTAGAGAGCTGCTTGGCGGTCCTGCGTATTCGAAGACTAAAGATGCAACGTGACGATGCCCAACGGCTTTATCAGCAGGAATGCGTGACGAAGGGAATTGATTCCCCTGAATCGTTACAGCTTCGGACTGTCATACAGAACCTGCTTGATCAATTGCAAGCAGAGGAGGCCGCCCAGGAAATCGAGCAGAAGACAAAGGCTAAAGACGAGCGCGACCCTGTATTGGAAGAGATACAAAAAAAAATAGAGAACTCGCTTCGTGATATGGGTTTGCGGAAGTGAACTGTGTGACTCAGCCTCAATGGAACCTAGAGGAAAAGCAGGAACTCATGCGCCCCCTGGCGGCCCGCGGTAGTTCGTTGGTAGTCCCAGACAGGCGGGAGAGTCCATCCACAACTGAGCCTGCTTGCACCTCATTAGTGAAACCCCTCACGATTTCCCCCCACGCCTCAGTGAGCTCTACCCCTTTCTTTTCTTGCACTTAGCCCTCCGCCATTCGAACGAGTCCGCAACTGCCTCATTCTCAGTATCTTATTTTTTAATTGACAAACTGTTAATTATATGACAGGATTCTCTTGTAAAGTTGCGGCACCATGCTCCGCCAAAATGACTATCCGGCAAGGATAGTCATCCTGCTCGCCCTGAACGCAACCCAAGGTAGCGAGCTTCGCGAGCCGAAGGATATCTCTTTCAATGCGCCAACCATTTTCCTCTTGCCTGCCTCTTCAGGGCTCAGTGTGTTCTCCTGTGGAATCTCTGCGCACTCTGCGTCTCTGCGTTAGATTCTTCTTTCCTCTTCCCCTTGCCGATTTCCTTTTCCATCTCACCGGTCTCCCACCAGTCACGAGTTTGCCCAAAGCGTCCGCGAAGGGACACGTGTCATCAGTCGTCCGAGGTTCCTCACCAGTCACCAGACACGAGTCACCAGTCACTAACTCCTTTATTTGCCACACATCCGAAGAAACGACCCATAAGTCCTTTCCTTGCCACACTTCCAAAACCCCCCTCCCGCAAGTCCTTTGTTTGCCACACATCCAAGACCCCCCGGGGGCCCCTGCGCCCGCCCCGCACCGTCATCCCAAGCCGCATCCCGAGTCGTCATCCCGAGTCGCAGGCGAGGGAGCTGCTCTGTCTTTCGTATTTCGAGTTTCGTATTTCGAGTTTCGTCTTTTTCCTTACTTCTTTCTCTAGGAGCCTCTAATGTCTAAACCAAAGTCCTCTCGTTCCCGCGCCGCCCTCGATGAATCGGCCCTCTGCCAATTCTCTTTCGCTGACGGCCGCGCCTGCCGCATGTTGCGCCAGGCGGACCATCCCTCGCTCTGCGTTTTCCACGCCCGCGCCGAGCGTCAGCTTCTCGAATCCGATCGCCTCGGCTCGGAGCTTGCCGCCTCTCTCACCGGCGGCTTCATGACCGCCACCGACATCAACTTCGTCCTCGGCAAGCTCTTCAAAGCCATCGCGCAGAACCGCGTCCCGCCTCGGATCGCCGCCCACTTGGCCTTCGTCGCCAAGCTCTTGCTCCAGTCTCTCGACAAGCTCAAGACCGAATATTGCTTCCAGTACAAATACGAAGCCTGGAAATCCATGGAGCGCGACGCCATCACCCTTTCCGAACCTCCCAAACTTATTCCTCCCGGCGAGAAGCCTCTCCCCGCCTCCGCCGAATCCTTTGCCGCCCAACTCCTCTCCCGCATCCCCGAGCCGGAGGTCCCCCTGAACTCATGAGCCCGACCATGCGCCGCAATTCGCAGACTTTGGCTTCTAATAGCACAGCCACTCTTGGCTGTGCTCTCCATCTCTGTCGGCGATCGTAGGGGCACGTCGGCGATGCCGAGGTAGGGGCACGATACATCGTGCCCGTTTTGTATCGGCGGCTTTACCCCGCCCGTCCACAGTTCGGTGCACAGCGCCGTAGGCGCGCAACAACTTAGCCCAGCGCGTAAAGGAAAGCGTTGATTCGTGCGGAAAGGAGGAAGCCGGGGTGAAGCCCGGCGCTACATGAAGCGAAGAGCCGCCCAAAGGCAAAGAGCCAGGTTTCCAGTTTCAATGCTTGGACATGCGGGTTTGCACGGCTTTGCGGGTGGCTACCAGCGTGGCGCTTAGCGTCTCTTTCGGGACGCTGGTGACGAACGGCTCGATGAGCCATTTCAAGACCACGGGAATGTCGCGCGTCAGGGAGGCTACTTCGCTTTGCACGTACACGCCGCCGTCGCGCTCTTCCATGCGCCACCAGGTCTCCATGCGCCAGAGGAAGCCGCCGTCTTCGCCGGGCGGTTTTTCGCGCTCGCCGCTCTTGCCCGCGTTTTCCACTTCGGCGATGCGCACGGCGGAGCTGCGGCTATGGGCGAGGGCCGGCCCGTCGTGGAAATACTGAATGTCATGCTCAGTGTTGAGCACCACGGTGATCACTTTGTGGCGGCGAAACCGCAGGAACACGCGGAAGTGGTCTCCATCCCGGGATTCGATCTTCGAGCGCTCCTCGTCCGGCCCATAGTACACGGAATGGTGGTCGTAATCTTCCAGCATGCCGAGCACATCGCCGAGTTTCGCTCCCGGGATGAACACCACGCCGGCCCAGTGGTGGATGATGCCCGCCGGGCAGGCAATTTCTTTTCCGCCGTCGCGTGTTTCGAGCTTTTTCATTTCCACTTCGCCGCGTTTCAGGGCCGCGTAAGCTTCGGCGCGCTCCGCGGGAGGCAGTTCGTCAATCCACAGAAGATTCGTGCCGCGCTTCAATTCCTCCGCGTTGCGCGCTTCGGTGAGTTTCACGTAGCGGTCGAAGGCGGCGAGCGTGTTCGCGTGCAACTTGGCTGGCTCGGGTTCCGCGCCCTGCGCGAAGTTCGCGGCGGCCAGGTACGGCGCCGCTACCGCCAGCAGGATGGCTCGCGCTACAGCCCAGTTGTCGCTTACGGCCCAGTTGTCGCTCACGGCAGGCACCTGTCGCACCATCCTGTCAGCGTGGATTCGCGGTCCGGCGGCCAATGCGCTGATTTGAGGGGAGTTGCCATCATTTGCCCCGCAGCTGCAATGCTTGGGAGTGCACGCCACGCGCCGATGCAAACCGCGCAGTCGAGCGATTCGCTTCGCGGCAAATGGCTGGCCCCGGTGGCTGGTGCAAGCGGCTGGGCTCCTGGGCCCCTGCGAGTGCTTTGTTGAGCGGAAGCCGGATCACA
>QHYL01000484.1 GCA_003224105.1 Acidobacteriota bacterium
GAGTCGTAGTGCCCTATGTGGGTTCGCTTTGCGCCTGCCACCGCTGCAACTTCACTGGAACGCTCCAAGTCCCGCCTCTCCCCCTGCTATCCAAGGAATCGGTTGTGGCCCCTTGCCGGAAAGGACTAGAATCCCCTTGGTGGTCATTTCACCAATCGGAATGCGACAGTTTTCAACGAACATGCGCTCCATTGCATTGCACGCGCTCCCTTGCACGCTCTCCATCATGGCCACGAGAGATTCCCCAGGCGCGTTGAGCAACCTGGAGTGAACAGATGAAATCGAAATCGTCACGGCGCACCAAGCCAGCCGCCTCCCCGAAGGACGGCGATTCCCCTTCTCCAGAACACAAGAACGACCTCTTGATTGCCGCCATCGGCGCTTCCGCCGGCGGAATCGAAGCCTTCACCGAATTCGTGAGTAATCTTCCCAAGGACACAGGCATGGCCTTCGTCCTGGTCCAGCATCTGGATCCCGAACACAAAAGCATGCTCACCGAACTCATTTCCAAAAAGACCGTCATGCGCGTCAGCGAAGTGACCAATGGCATGACCGTCGAGCCCAACCATGTTTACGTCATTCCCGCGAACGCCACCATGTCCATTTCCAACAGCTCCTTGCAGCTCGAGCCTCGCGGGGAATCTCGCGGCGTGCACATGTCCATTGACCACTTCATGCGCGCCCTCGCCGAGCAACAGGGGAATCATGCCATTGGCATCATCCTTTCCGGTTCAGGCACGGACGGAACCGCAGGCCTCGCGGAAATTCAGGCTCACGGCGGCATGACCTTCGCCCAGGACGAAGCTTCGGCAAAATATGCCAGTATGCCCGTAAGCGCTGTCGCTGCAGGCTGCGTTGACTATGTTCTTCCCCCAAGAGCCATCGCCCACGAACTTGCGCGCATTGCCCGTCACCCCTATCTGGCGCGCGCCGAAGCTGCCGATATCGCCCCCGCGGAAAACACTGGATTGACCCTGGTTTTCAAGCTTCTGCGAAAAACCACTGGCGTGGACTTCACTCATTACCGGCAGAGCACCATCCTCCGCCGCATTCAACGCCGCATGGTCGTTCACAAAATCGACAGGCTCGACGAATATGTGAAACATCTTCAGAGCAATCCGCCGGAGCTCAAGGCCCTTTACCGGGACATGCTCATCAACGTCACCAGCTTCTTTCGCAATCCCCGCGCTTTCGACGCCCTGAAATCCACCGTTTTTCCCGCCATTCTCAAGAACCATCCCCCGGAAGCCAGCATCCGCATCTGGACCCCCGGATGCGCTTCCGGCGAAGAAACCTACTCTGTCGCCATTGCCCTGCTCGAGTTTCTCGGCGACAAATCCTCCCAGGCAAACATTCAATTTTTTGGCACCGACGTCAGCGAATCGAGCATCGCCAAGGCCCGCGCCGGCTCTTACCCCGAAAACATCACGGCTGACGTCTCCCCCGAGCGCCTCCGCCGCTTCTTTACCAAGGTCGAGGGGCGCTACCGCGTCACCAAAAACATTCGCGACATGTGCATTTTTGCCCAGCACAACATTCTCAATGATCCCCCGTTTTCTCAGATGGACCTCATCGCCTGCCGCAATCTCCTCATTTATCTCGAGCCCGTTCTTCAGAACAAGGCCATCTCTTTATTTCACTACGCGCTCCGCCCAGGCGGCTATTTGCTTCTGGGAGCTTCCGAGGGTGTGGGCACGGCGGGCCATTTGTTCTCCACGGAGGACCGCGCGAACAAGATTTTCCTCAAGAAAGCTACTTCCGTGCGTCAGCCGGTCACTTTTTCCATGCATCATCATGCCGAGCGCGTGCAAGACGAACCTCTCCGCGTTCCTGCAAAACTCGATTCCAGTTGGAACTATCTCGAAGCCCAGAAGGAATTCGATCGCCGCCTGCTCAGCCAATACTCTCCAGCCACGGTCTTCATCAATGAAGACATGGAGATTATCCATACTCGTGGCGGCGTGAATCGTTTTCTCAAGCTCGCCCCGGGCCGCCCCAGTCTTAGCATCATGAAGATGGCCCGCGAGGGGCTGCTCCCCGATTTACGCAGTGCTATCGCCAAAGCCAGGAAGGAAAACGTCACCGTTCGCAAGCACAATATCCAGATCAAGGACGGCAATGGCAATGGCGCGCCACGCTCCGATTCCGAACGCCTCGTGAACTTTGAAGTGGTGCCCGTCAACCTGGGTAGTCTCAAGGAATTGTATTTCATGATTGTTTTCGCGGATTCTCCGGTCATCCCGCGCCCGGCTCCTGCTTCGCGTTCCGCCCGGGCCGAGCGCGAATCGCAGGTTGTGTCCGGGAAAATCACCAGGCTCGAGCAGGAGCTCGCCGCCACCAAGGAATATCTCCAATCGGTCATCGAAACCCAGCAAGCCACCAACGAAGAGTTGCAGTCCGCCAACGAAGAGATCCTGTCCAGCAACGAAGAGCTGCAAAGCACCAACGAAGAGCTGGAAACCGCCAAGGAAGAGCTGCAATCCGCCAACGAGGAGTTGAGCACCGTTAACGACGAACTGCGCAGCCGCAATCTCGAGGTCAATCAGATCAACAACGATCTGACCAACCTCTTCGCCAGCATCTATTTCGCCGTGGTCATGGTCGGCAGCGATCTCACCATTCGCCGCTTCACGCCCCAAGCCCAGAAATTTCTCGGCCTCATCCCCGCGGACGTCGGCCGGCCCCTGACAAACATCAACCCCCCCGTCGAGGTCCCCGACCTCCAGTCTCTGGTCTTGCAGGTGATGGCCACCTCCGCCCAGGTGGATCGCGAGTTTGCCGATCGCCAGGGTGGGCGCTATCAGGTCCGAATCCTTCCTTACCGGACCCTGGACAACAAGATCGACGGGGCGGTCATCACCTTTGTGGACATTTCCAACCGCGCGCTAGGCGAGTCTGGCTAGCCTCCCTCGATCTCCCCCTGCGTATCGTTGCTGCCCATTGACTTTGTCCTCGGTATCATATTGACAATTCTCCTAGACGGTAGATAATAAGTATGTAGCGTAGGGTCCGGCTCAATCCTTACATTGGGACTTTCTAATGGAGCCAAGGTTTGCTTTTACTGCGCAGTTTTGGGGCAACGGCGGTGTTGTGTGTCGCGCGGTGGAAGATCGCCCTGGACCTGTTGTCGAGCAGCAGTTTGGCCAGTTTCCCACTTGGACGCAAGCTAACGACTGCGCCTGTAAACTGAACGAGGGCTTGGGTCTCGACACCGTCGACGTCCGCCAAATCGTAACCAGCTCTTTTCTTGCCACTGCTTATGTCCTTCAGGCGGCTCTTACCGCCAACCGTTCGTGGATAAATTCCCCCGTCAGGCTTGCTACCCGTGCGGCCCACAGGAGCTTTCTCCTGGCCGAGCTCTCTCTTGCTCTCACCTTCTGCCGGTCGGCACGCCAATTGGCTACGGAAAATACCGGCCACCTGCTTCGCCACGTCCACAATGCGGTCGTGCACGCCCGCCGGTTCATGGCCCTTTTTGGGGGCGACGCCCGCGAACTGGAAGATGTTTCCGCCTCTTTAGCGGCCCTGGGCGCCGCCCTGCAAGCCACCCCGCTGGCCAGCGGCCAAATAATCCAATAATATTGAAACGAATTTGCGTGCCCCACACGTCGGGCCTACGTGTCGGGACTTTGATTTTGCCGTTTTCTTGTTTCTCTTGTGCGCGCCAGAACCATTCACCCCGTCATTCTGACCATTCAACCCCTAATTTCACCAGTTCCCTACATAATAATTTACCAATCGCTAAATCCGTGCTATCCTTCTCGTGGTTGCTTGCACTGAGCCTCGACCGCCCTTGTTTTTTTCCGGGACGTTATGATCGAAGATACCGACCCCGTCGGGACCCGGTCGGAAAGTACCAGGCTCAACGATGCACTTTTATGCGCGCCCGCCTCGCGGTTCTTCTCACTCCCCCTTCGCAGCCGTCCGCGTCCCCTAAACCGCGCGTAAGTCCTTTCCTTGCCACACTTCCAAAAAATCGCGTGCTAAGTCTAATCATTGCCACACTTCCAAAAACCCTCTCCCGCAAGTCCTTTGTTTGCCACACTTGCGACACCCCCCTGCCCGCCGACCGCACCACGCCGCACTTGCCATCCTCGCGAGTTCCTTTTATTGTCGGAGGGCAAAATTTGTGTCTGCTCGCCGGAGGAAGAACGTGAAGACACGCATGTCCCCTCGATGTTCGGCAAATTCCGTTGTGCTCGGCTTGCCTTGTTTGCTTCTCTTAATTGTTGCCGTCTTGGCCAGCGGAGCTTCCCGCCCCGCCCAATCTTCCGCCGCGCCTGCGAAGGCGCAGATGCAGAATGAGCAGGCTCCGCCCGAGTCTCCCCTTGGCGCCCGCAACGACCTTCCCAATCCTTACTGGGCCGGCGTGAGCTGGGGCCAACTCCCCAACGGCAGGAAATGGGGCTCCACGGCCGGTATCGCCGTCGGTCCCGACGGAAATATCTGGGCCATCGACCGTTGCGGTGCGTTCGGCTCGCGCGGCACCAACTGCGCCGGCTCCCCGCTCGATCCCGTCCTCGAGTTCGAGACCTCCGGCAAGCTCCTCAAGAGCTTTGGCAAAGGGCTCTTCGTCAGCCCCCACAAAATCACCGTGGACCGCGACGGCAACCTCTGGGTCGCCGACAATGGCCTCAAAGACGCCAAAGGCCAGCAAGTCTTCAAATTCGATCAAAACGGAAAAGTCCTGATGACACTCGGAAAAGCCGGCGTGTCCGGGCCCGGCTTGGATACCTTCGACCAGCCTACCGAAGTCGCTGTTGCTCCGAACGGCGACATCTTTGTGGCCGACGGCCACGACGAGCAGCCAGCCGCCAATGCGCGCATCATGAAGTTCGACTCCCACGGTAAGTTCCTCAAAACCTGGGGCAAAAAGGGCTCTGGCATCGGCGAATTCGACTGCCCGCACACCCTGGCCTTCGATTCCCAGGGCCGCCTGTTCGTCGGCGACCGCCAGAACAACCGCATCCAAATCTTCGACCAGGAAGGCCGCTTCATCGCGGAGTGGAAACAGTTCGGCCGCCCCAGCGGCATTTATATTGATAAGAACGACGGCATCTACGTCGCCGACTCGGAGTCGCGTGGAGGCAAGCCTGGCTATGGTTACAATCCCGGTTGCCGTCGCGGCATTCGCATCGGCAGCGCCAAAGACGGCTCCGTGAAGTATTTCGTGCCCGACCCTGCGCCCTATGGCGCTTCGGCGGACTCCACCGGTGCCGAAGGCCTCACCGCAGACTTCGCCGGCAACATCTACGGCGCGGAATACACCATGGACGTGAAGAAATACGTCCGGAAGTAGGCTTTCAGTGGACGGGGTGAAATCCAGGGCCTAGAGAATTCACCCCTATGATCAACGGACCAAGCGAGTAAGGCGACTCTACCCTTGCATTTCGCCAGCGCAATCAGCTAAACGATTGCAATTTGCATGGGTTAAGCTCTTAGCCCGTATGGATAGGGGGGAGGAAACGTGGTTAAAGGTTGTGCGTTCTTGTTGTGTTGCTTGATCCTGGCGGCGTTGCCGGCCACCGCGCAGGCGCCGGGCGTTTCCGATGTGTACGCGCAGATCCGTGCGGAGGAAACGAACAACTCGAAGATCATGTGGATTATCCACGAAGTGGCCGACGTCTACGGTCCGCGCGTAACCGGCACGCCCAATCTGAAAGCCGCCGACGATTGGGCTTTGAAGACCATGGCTTCCTGGGGACTCGTGAACACACATCTCGAGCCCTGGACCTTTCAGCCGCCCAGCGCCGCAACGCCGGTGCCCGGTTGGGAGAATATGGAATTGCTCGCCGAAGCCGTCGCGCCGTTTCACGGCCAACTCATGGTGAAGCCGCTCGCGTGGACTCCGAGCACCAAAGGCGTGGTGAGCGCGAAAGTTGTGATCCTGGACCCACCAGGACTGGCGCTCCCGAGCGGAGGATTCAACTTCTTCGGTGGCCCGCCTCCGCCGCCGGAACCAAAGTGGGCTACGCCTCCCATGCCCGCAAAAGACAAACCAGCAGATCCCAAACAGCCGACGCAGGCGGAACTCGATGCGTATTTGAATTCCGTGAAAGACAAAGTGCGTGGAGCGATTGTGTTTGTCGGCAAGCACGTGGAAGTGGCGGAAGAAATGAATCCCGCGCCCATGCGGCGCAGCGAAGACGAGTGGAAATCGCGCTTCGGCCCCAACGCAAAGCCATTTCGCTTCCCCGAGCAGCCAAAATTGGCCGAGGGCCAGTTGACGCGCCAGGAAGTTTCCCGGCAAGTGGACCAATTCCTGATGGACAACGGCGCTCTGGTCCGCGTAAATGACGCAGGCCGCGCGCACGGCGTCATCATCGCGCAGCAGAATGCGACGTATGACTGGACGCGTGCCGTACCGACCCTAGTGATGCGCAACGAAGATTATGGCCGCATTTCGCGCATCCTGAGCGATGGCGCGCCTGTAACTTTGAGGATCAACATTCAAAACAAGGAGTATCCGGAGGGAACGACCGCCTACAACGCGATTGGAGAGATTCCCGGTACCGATAAGAGGGATGAAATCGTGATGCTTGGCGGGCATTACGATTCCTGGCACGACGCCACCGGCGCGACCGACAATGGCATCGGCTCTTCGATGATGCTCGAAGCTGCGCGCATCCTGGCGACGCTTCATGTGAAGCCGCGCCGAACGATTCGCATTGCTTTGTGGAGCGGCGAGGAAGAGGGCTTGCTCGGCTCGCTCGCTTACGTCCAACAGCACTTTGGAAGTTTCGAGAACCAGAAGCCGGAATACGCCAAGCTGGATGCCTACTTCAACATCGATTCAGGCACGGGAAAGCCGCGCGGCGCGGGTGTGTTTGGCCCAGCCGCTGCGGCGGACATGGTGCGCGATGCGCTGAACCCTTTTGCAGATTGGGGTTTCATGGGTGCGACCGCCTCCGACAGCCGCAGAACCGGCGGAACTGACAGCACTTCCTTCAATAACGCGGGCTTGCCGGGAATTGGATTGGCGCAGGATTCGTTTGACTACGGATCGTTTACGCACCACACGAACCTCGACACCTACGAGCGCATTTACGAAGAGGACGTGAGAGAAGGCGCGGTCGAAATTGCGTCGGCCGTCTACGCGATCGCCATGGCCGACCAGATGGTCCCGCGGTTCAAAGATGCCGAGATGCCCAAGCCCGTGCCCGAACCGGGGCCGGGCTCGCAGGCCACAAAAATCCGCCACGTCCCCGCGAACTGAAGCTAAATCGACCCCTTTCGCCGGAATCCGGGGGCAGAACCGGGGAGGGATTTCTGGCAGAAGCCTGAGGCGCTTTTACGTGGCGAAGTAAGCCGGCCAGACAACCCATGGGCCGAATAGGCGAAAGCTTCCCGGGCAAGAAGCCTGAGGCCCTTTTACGCGGAGAAGTAAACCGGCGAGACAGCCCACGGGCCGAATAGGCGAGAGGTTCCCGAATGGAGGCTGGTGCGGCTATTACGCCGCGCGTTCCACGGCTTCGTAAATCTGCTCGACCTTTTCCAGGTCCTGCAAAAGCCGGCGCCCGCGGCGGCATAGGTCTTTGGGCCGCGCCCATTCCATGCCGGCGTTCTTGCACTTCCGGCAGCGGTAAAGGTGGCGGCTGGCGACCTCAAAGCTGTTTTCGGGGTCAAGTACGATAAGTTTCCTGCGTGCCATGTCTTGGACAGTGCCAGACGGCGTGCCGCTGCGCAACCTGTCCTTTCGGACAGGTTAAGGCTGAGCAGGTGACCGTTTCGGCGAAAAATCACAGTCTTTGACGGTTTCCATAGCGCCATGCAGGCCGCAAGTCAACCGCGTTTTGGTTAAAAAAATTAATTTGTGCCGGTGGAAACCGTTGAAATCTCAGGTACTTCGGCCGTCCAGCTCATACGTAATGGGAGCATTTCCGACATGCCCGATCCGCGAATGCCACAGTGTCGTGCCGTCGCTGGTGCGCAGCGCGAGGACGTTGCCTGCGGAATCCCCGGTGAACGTCAATCCGGAATCCGTGCTCAGAACCCCCGCGCTTCCCCATCCTCCACCGAGGTCGTGGGTCCAGCGGGCTGTTCCGGTTTGATAGTCAATCGCTTTCAGCATTGCTTTTCCGAAGACGCCGTAGTCCGCGCCCGCCCAGCCATACTCGCCGTCTTCCGGCTTTGAAAAGTAAACGCCGTAGCTGTCCCGCGCACTGACGAGGAACAGGCCCGTCCGCGGGTCAAAACTGGGTGAACGATAATTTGTCGCGCCGCCTTCGTCAGGAGCAATCAGCCGCCCATCGCGCGCCGGATCTTTTGCCGGATTGGGAATGGGGCGGCCCTCCTTGTCCACGCCCGCGGACCAATTGACCGCGGCAAACGTTGTGGTGAGAAGGCTCTTCCCCGTCGCGCGGTCCAGCACAAAAAAATATCCGTTGCGCGACGCTTGCATCAACATTTTTCGCGCCGCCCCTTTAAATTTTCCATCCACCAGAACGGGGACTTCGACGGCGTCCCAATCGTGCGTGTCGTGCGGCGAGGCCTGAAATCCCCACGCCAGCTTGCCGGTGTCGGGATTGATGGCCACGATGCTGCATGTCCAGGGATTGTCGCCCGGGCGATTTTGTGCGGCCAGTACGGGCGTGGGATTTCCCGTCCCGACGTAAACGAGGTTGAGCTGCGGATCGTACGTTCCGGTTATCCACATATTTCCGCCTGTGGCGCCGCCGCTGAATGCGTCCGGCGCCTCGCGCGGAAGCGTGCTGTAAAACGTCCATTGCTCGTCGCCGGTTTCGGGATCAAACGACTTCAGCATTCCGGGCAAATTATCGAAATCGCCCGAAGTGCCAACGATCACGTGGTCGCGCACAATCAGCGGCGCCAGGGTAGTCCAATAGCCTTTTTTTACATCGGCGACTACCACGTTCCACTTCACGGCGCCGTTTCTGGCGTCGAGGCAAATCAGATGCGCGTCCGGAGTGGCGAAGTACACAGAGTCTTTGTACACGGCAACGCCGCGATGCCCAATGTGCAGGCCCGGATTCGGCGGATAGGTGTAGTGCCAGATGGGATTCGCAGAGCGCGCATCGAGCGCCCACACGTTGTCCGGCGTCGTCACGTACAGAATGCCGTTGAAAAGGATGGGAGTGGATTTTATTTCCGCCGTCTGCCCGGTCTCGAACGCCCAAGCCAGCGTGAGTTGGTAGACGTTCGTGGGAGTAATTTGCGCGAGGTTGCTGTGGTGCTGGCCGGAGTAGTTGCCATGATACATCGGCCAGCTATCGGCGGGCGGCTTCAAGAGAGTGGCGGCGTCGAGCGCCCGATCCGCGGCAGGACCGTCCGCACTTTGAGCGTGAGCCGTGACTTGGAACAGGGGCAGAAAGACCGCGCTCGCAATAATGAGGAAGCTGTGGCGCACAAATTTCATCCGGAGAAGATTTTTGTTCAATGCGACCGTCCGCAATAGAAATCCGTTCTCAGCGCAACGTCTGCAGATAAGCCAGCACGTTGTGCATGCTTTCCTCGGTGTACTTTCCAAGCTCTTCGCTGTGCGCTTCGAGTGGATTATTTACCTTGAACTTCACTGCGCTTTTGAACCAAGAGCGGTACCACCCGGACGAATCCACAAGGCCAATCACGAACTCGTCGCGATACGCCAGCTTGCCTGTCACGGTCTCGCCGGAAGGCAACGTCACCGTGACCGTCGCCGGCGATGATGAAGGACCAGCCCTGCGCCCTCCGGGATAAAGCATGCGCTCGAGGAGCGCCAATCCTCGAAAGCGGCTTGCGACACCGGCAAGGTCTCCACTGGGAGAATGGCATTTTGCGCAGCCACCTGCCCCGTTGAAATACTGCTTCCCTTCTTCAGCGTTGCCGGTCTGAAGATCCTCGGCCTGCACCGTGCGGCGGCGGCCCTGTTTTGAGTCCATCCTGGTCTTTTGCTCGTGAATGAATAAGACGACCGCGGCTAAATCTGCGTCCGAGAAATTGAACGGCGGCATTCCTTTGTCGATTCGCCCCGAGCGCACCACGGGCCCGATTTCATTTCCGTTGACGTCTTTTTCCACGAGTTCGGAACTCGTGAGGTCCGGCCCGGATTCGCCACCGGCGGCATCGCGGCCGTGACAGAACGCACACTGAGTGGCGAAGAGAGATTGTCCCTTTTGCACTTGCTCCGTGGGGGTAGCCTGCTGCGGGGTGGACCGAGACACAGACGCCGTTCCCTGCGGAGCCGTAGCCGCAGGTTGCGATGCCGGCTGCGCCGACTGCTGGCTGGCAAAACTCAGGCCGCGGAAAACAAGCAAGCAAATGCTCAGTAGAAAAACGCGCGAGTCACATACCGCCACTTTGCCTCGGCTCGAATGCGAAAATGTCATAAGGAATCTTGCTGCCGACAAAAACAGCTTCCATTTGTATTGCGCTCAGCTTTATCGCAGACCAATTCTAGCGGGGGAGCCTGGCGAAGTCACTCTTTCATGTGACGAATCTGGCCGGGTTGGAAGTATTGTGAGAAAGAAGAGATCCAAGCTTGCAGACGGTGGTATTCTCCCTCTTGGAATAAATCTTCGATCGGCATCGAATTCCGGCACGTATCGCGTTGCCCTGCGTTTTTACCTGCGGAGTCCTTGAAAGCACGCTGAGAATTCTCAGAAGGAGCTGAAAGTGCCCACGCCAAGGCAAATTCACCGTAGAGATTTTTTGAGAGCCGCTGGACCAGCCGTCATCGTAGCTAATGAATTTGCCCACAGGACTACTGCCTGGAATTCCGCGCCAAACCCTGAGTCGCAAGGGGAAGCGAAGCCGCGGCTCCTGACCGGTTGCTGCGCCTATTCTTACGCCAAGCTTTTGAAAGCCGGCAAGATGACCATGGAAGACGTGATTCGGAAAGCGGTCGAACTCGGGATTGATGCGGTGGACATGACGGGTTACTGGTTCAAATCGACCGAACCCTCCTATTTGGCTTCTTTGCGGCACTTGGCTCATAAGAACGGCGTATGTTTTTCCGGGGCAGCCACGGGAGCCAGCACCGTGCAAACCGATGCGGGCAAGCGCGCGCAGGCTTTGGAAGAGATCAAGAAATGGACGGATGTCACGGAAGCTTTGGGAGCGCCGCACTTGCGCGTGTTCGCGGGCAAGCTGCCTCCCGGGGCAACGGCGCAACAGGGCATCCAGTGGACCGTGGAAACGCTCAAAGCGGCGTGCGAGTACGCGGGCACGAAAGGGATTACACTAGGCGTTGAAAATCACGAAGGTATCACCCAGAATGCGGATGTGTGCATCGAGCTTGTTCACCGCATTGATTCACCCAATTTTGGAATCAATCTCGACATTACAAATTTCATTGCTACGCCGCAGGCAGACGCTTACGCGCAAATTGAGGCCACTCTTCCCTACGCAACGCATTCGCACATCCGGGATGTTTTCGAAAATGGGCAGGCTGTCGATTTTGAGCGCGTGTGGCCGCTTTTCGCGCGCGCGAACTACAAAGGATTTATGTCCGCGGAATATGAAGGCGAAGAGGATCCCTCGACCGGAGTTCCCAAACTCGTCGAGAAGATCAAAACGCTTTGCCGGAAGTATTCCTCAGTTTAACTAAAGGAGTTGCATCATGCTCAATCGAAGAAGCTTCATTCGTAACGTTGCGGGAGGTGCGGCCGCGCTGGCGGGTTCGTCGGTCTTTCCGCCGAGTGTTCTCGGCGCGAATGACCGCGTGCGGTTCGGGCTGATCGGCGCGGGCGGGCGCGGGATGGACATTTTCAAGCACGCGCTCCGCTCGCCAAATACGCAGGCCGTCGCGGTCGCTGACGTTTACACGCGCCGGCAAGAGGAAGCCAAGAAACTCGCGCCAACAATTCAGACATTTAGCGATTTTCGCCGTCTGCTCGAGGACAAGTCCATTGACGCGGTGCTGATCGCCACTCCTCAGCATCAACACGCTTTGAATTTTGTTCCCGCTCTTCAGGCAGGCAAGGATATCTACCAGGAAAAAACCATGGCGTTTAATCCTGACCACGCACGGCGCATGCGCCGCGCCTTTGAAGGCTCGAATCGCGTGGTGCAAGTGGGTGTGCAATCCACGAGCGGAAAAACGCTCGCGCGGGCGCGCGAACTCGCGACGCCCGATAGCCTGGGAACCCTCACGGCAATTCACACGCACCACTACCGGAACAGACCTTACGGAGGTTGGAAAAGGCAAATTCCCTCGGACTGCAATCTCGACCACGTGGGCTGGAAGGAGTTCGAAGGAGAGGCCGCTCCGCATGAATTTGACCCGCAACGCTTCATCAATTGGCGATTTTTCTGGGATTATTCGGGCGGAAACGTTTTCGAGAACATGGTGCACCAGGTTGCGTTTTGGCAGAAGGCTCTCGGGCTGAAGATACCGCGGCGCGTTACGATGGCGGGCTACAACTATCTTTCGCCGGGCATGGAAGTTCCGGACACCATGAACGTCTCGATGGACCAGCCGGAGAATCTCCTATTCAGTTGGAATTCGGCGTTTGGCAACAATTATTTTGGCGAAGACGGATACGACTTTGCCCTGGGAAACAAGGGGACGGTGATTCGCGTGACGAACAAGGTGACATTCCAGCCGCAGGGCCATTCTGCACAAAAGAACGAAGGTCCGCTTGCGGTTGGGGGAGAACCGAATATCGTTGGAAGCGATGACGACGAAACTGCGGCGCACATGAATAATTTCTTTGATTGCGTGCGAAGCCGCAAAGAGCCTAACTGCCCGTTTGAACTGGGCTTCAGCTCAGCGATCGCCTGCCAAATGGCCAATGCCTCGCTACGCCAGGGCCGCACGGTGCAATGGGATCCTGAAAAAGAAGACATCGTTTAGGCCAGGGAACCTAACCAGCGATTTTTTTGAAGGGGCTGGCCAGAATTAAATAGAGATTATTCTGCGTTGAGGCTCAGGCGAGGGCCTTTTTTACCGCGAAGCCGCCGACATCGGTGAGCCGGAAATATCTTCCCTGGAATTTGTAAGTGAGCTTGGTGTGCTCGATTCCCAAGCAATGCAGGATGGTCGCCTGCAAATCGTGGATGTGAACCGGGTCTTCCAGGATGTTGTAGCAATAATCGTCGGTCTTGCCGATGGCGAGGCCGCGCTGGATTCCGCCGCCCGCCATCCAGATCGAAAAGCAACGTGGATGATGGTCGCGCCCGTAGTTGGTTCCCGTGAGCTTGCCCTGGCAGTAGACAGTTCGGCCGAATTCGCCCGCCCAAACCACTAACGTGTCGTCCAGCATGCCGCGTTGCTTGAGATCGAGAATCAACCCCGCCGAAGGTTGATCGACGCCTTTGCACTGCAAGGCAATGTCTCGCGGCAAATCGTTATGTTGATCCCAGCCGCGATGGTAAAGCTGAATAAAGCGTACGCCGCGCTCGGCCAGCCGCCGCGCGAGGAGGCAATTGGCTGCATACGTCCCTGGCTTCTTCGAATCTGGCCCGTACAATTCGAATGTAGACTCGGGTTCTTTTGACAAATCCATCAGGTCGGGTACGGAGGTCTGCATGCGATACGCCATTTCGTATTGAGCGACGCGCGTGTCAATCTCCGGATCGGCATATTTTTCTGACAGCAAGCGATTCAGTTTCGCAATGCCGTCCAGCATGCGGCGCCGCGTTGTGGACGGCATGCCGGGCGGATTCGACAAGTACAGCACCGGATCGCCGCTCGAACGGAATTTCACGCCCTGGTACCGCGAGGGCAAGAATCCACTTCCCCACAGACGCGAAAACAGCGGCTGGTCCGGATTTAATGCATTGGCCTGCGAAATTAAGACCACGAATGCAGGCAGATTCTGGTTTTCACTTCCCAGCCCATAGCTGACCCATGCGCCCATGCTCGGACGGCCAGGCTGCTGAAAGCCGGTCTGCAGGAACGTGATGGCAGGATCGTGATTGATGGCTTCCGAGTAGACGGTCTTGATGATGGTAATGTCGTCCACAATTTTCGCGTGATGGGGCAGCAGTTCGCTGATCCACGTGCCGGACTTTCCGTATTGGTTGAATTTGAAAATGGATGGCGCGACAGGAAATGACGACTGGCCGGAGGTCATGCCGGTAATGCGCTGGCCCTGGCGAATCGAATCCGGCAACTCCGTACCTTGTAATTTGAGCAAGTTCGGCTTGTAGTCGAACAACTCCATTTGCGAAGGCGCGCCGGATTGGTGCAAGAAGATGACTCGTTTTGCCTTTGGCGGAAAATGCGGCAGTCCAGGGAGGCCGCCCGTTTTCGAATCCGAGGCGGCATCAGCGGCGAAGCCATCGGCAGTGAGCAATGTGGCCAGAGCCGGAATGCCGATGGCAATTCCCGCGGTGCTTCGCCGGAAAAACTGCCGCCGCGTCATGGACGCGCTGATTTCCGGAGTCAATCTGTCACTCATGCCCTGCCTCACTTCAGCTATTCCTTCGTAACCGTCTCATCCAGGTTCAGTATCATGCTGGCTACCGTCGTCCACGCTGCGAGTTCGCGCGGAGCCAGGCTCGAATCCACTTTCGTGTCGCCAACTGAGAGAAGTTTCGTTGCGTTAGCCTGGTCCTGGGCATAGGACGAGCGGAATTCCTTGAGCGAACTGAGAAGTACGGACCGTTCCTGCGGATCGGGGGTTCGCGCGGTCGCCAGCTTGAAAGCAAAATC
>QHYL01000485.1 GCA_003224105.1 Acidobacteriota bacterium
CGGCGGGGCTCGCAGACGGCTGATGCGGCTTATGTAATGCTGCGGCCTCTTGCTTCAAGGCCACCCCGAGGGCGTAATAACCTTCACGAAACTCGGGATTAATCCGAAGCAGATCCTCGAAGGTCTTGATTGCCTCGCTGAGATTTCCGCCCTGCTGCAAGGTCTGGCCCAGGAGATAAAGCGCCGTGATGTTACTTGGCTCGCTCTTAGCGACAAACTGCAAATGCACTAGGGCGTTTTTGCCGTCGCCTTTTTCCCGCAGGGCGATGCCCAGATTCAGATGCGCTGCTACATTGTTGGGCTCAAGCGACAAGGCCTTTTGAAAAAAAACGACGGCACCGGCTACATCACCATTCTTTGCCGTCGCAGATCCCAGGTTTGTGTATGCGCGGGCATATTTTGCGTTGAGGGAGATGGCTTTTTTGAACTCGGTGATAGCGCCCGGGAAATCACCCTGTTGCATTAGAGCGGCGCCCAGCCAATTGTGAGCTTGGGCGGACGCAGGGCCGAGCTTCACGGCGTGTTGAAACGCTTCGAAAGCACGCGCATAGTCGTTCTGACCCCAGTAAGCCAATCCTAGTTCGACGTAGAGATTAGAGCTGTTAGGACGCTGTTTTATTCGATTTTCAATTAGGCTGACCGACGCGGGGATCTTTTCTTCTGCCTGGGGCCAGACGCCAGTGGGCAGCCCCAGAACCAAAGCAGCCAGGCTCATGCTCCGAACGGCTTTTGCGCCGAAACCCATTGAACTCCGGCCCTTCATCGAGGCGCGAACCGGTTGTTCGCGATTATCACCCCGGTGAGGAGTAGAGAATAGCGCCGCGTAGACTCGCTGTAAACGAATACCTAGTTTTTCGCCAAGTCGAGCGATCCGTCCGAGAAGGCCCTGGCGTGGGGGCTGTCAAGCGTTTTTGGGTAAACCTCTCTTTTCTTTTTAGAGTTTTCCTAAGATGCGGAAATTATTCTTGAAAGGTTCCAAAAAAATCTTGACATCCACTGTGCCAGGGAGTAGAAAGCGAAGCAGTTCGGGAAAACGTTTACTAATCCCCTAGGGGATAAAGACGAATTCTCCGAACTTTCAAAGTTTGGGGACTGAAACGAGTCGCTGGCGAGCGGCTCCAGCGTGGAACAACTAGGGGGTGTGGAACCAGAGAACTCACAAAATCAAATTCTGCCTCACAAAGACCCACTCGACTTGCATCAGAGCGGGGTCTGGGTGCACGCAGAATAGCTCGCGGAATGCTGAGGTAGTTTTGGTTCCACGCACATCGGGGGGTTCACGCCGGACGGCTTCTACACTTGAGTCTGCGGGAGGCGTGAAAATGAGACGAGCATTATGTCTGGGCGTCTTGTTCGTGTGTGCCTTGATTGTGTTCACGGGGCCGGTCGCGCGTGCCCAGCTGGCTGATCGCGCAGTCATCACGGGTTTCGTCACGGATTCGAGTGGTTCGGCCATTCCTGATGCGAAAGTCACGATCCTTAATCAGGGTACCGGCACCAAAATAGTCGTAGGCACGAACAGCGCCGGCAACTACAGCACTCCGCCGCTCATTCTAGGTACCTACACCGTCGAAGTGGAGAAGGAAGGCTTCAAGCTTTCTTCTACAAAGGGAATTGTTGTGACCGGCGGCCAGACCTACAGGCAGGACGTGAAGTTGGAAGTGGGTGCTGTAACGCAGTCCGTCACGGTCGAAGGCGGAGTCGAGCAGATCAATACGGACAATGCGACGGTTTCGCACACGATCGGCGAGACTTACTATCGCGATCTGCCCGCGGCGATGGGCGCCGACATCCGGCTGGCCGAATCGTTGCTTCAACTTCAGCCCGGGTATGTGCCAATGCAACCAAACGGCGACGCCATCTTCCGCGGTAGCCAGTTCACCTCACGCATCAATGGCGGCCAAACAATGGCAACGGAGAATTGGTTTGACGGCGCGGCATTTGGTTACGCAGAGGGCCACCAGCAGACGCAGGAAAGCTCCGTGCCTTATCCTTCCGTGCAGGAAATGACCGTCGTCGAGAACACCTTTTCCGCCCAATATGGGCACACCAGCGGCGGTTTCATCAACTACACTACGAAGTCCGGCACCGACAAATTCCATGGCAATTTGTACAATTTTTTCAGCAACGACAAGCTGGATGCGGGAAGCTTCTTTGTTTTGAATACGACAACTGGCGAGAAAAAACTCCCTCTGACGCAAGATAACTGGGGAGCGGCGGTCGGCGGGCCGGTACCGAAGATTACAAAGTGGGGCAAGACTTTCTGGTTCTTCAACCTGGACGGACTGGAATATCACAGCACGGTGAACACGGGTCTTGTCAACACGCTTCCGAGCGTAGCGCAAAAGCAGGGAGACTTTAGCGAGTTCCTAAAGTCGCAATTAACGGCTACTTGCCCCCAAGGTACACCGAATGCAGGTACCCTATACAATGTGACCGACCTTCTGGGCCGTCCTGTCCTTGAAGGTCAAATATTCAATCCCGCCACCACAAGGATTGTCACAGGAACTATTCCTAATCCGTGTACGGGAGCTATCGTTACTGGTCCCGTACGTGATCCTTATCCGGGCAATATTATTCCCTCGACGGACCCACTTTGGAGCGCTGTAGCCACGGCGGTTATTCCCAATATTCCAAACCCTGACGTGGACACAAGTGCAAGCACGCACCGACAGAATGGATTTGGCGGCACATCGGATGACAATAACAAGATCAACGTGCGAACCTGGCTTCTGCGAATCGACCACACGTTCAACAATAAGTTCTCGATTAGCAACACTTACTATGAGAATGTCCGTCCACGGATTGCGCATTGCGGGGGGCCTGAAGGCTGCAACACGCTGCATGACGGAAAAACTCAGTCCGCCCTAAACGACACGTACGTCGGCCAGGGTTTTTACCAGCGCATCACCAACCATTTCGAGCATTTGCAGATGAATTGGGTGATTAGGCCGAACTTGTTCAATCACACTACGCTGGCTTACGACCGCTGGCGAATGGCGGGCAACCAGTTATCGGGTGGCGTGGGCTGGAACAAAAAGCTCGGGCTGGGCCTCCCGGATCAACCCAAATTCAACAATGCCGGCTTCCCTTCCCTAAATTTCAGTGGACCACTTGGCTATACCGCCTACGGGACCCCTTGGACAAGCGGAGGAGCTGATATCAACAATCGTTACCAGTTCCTTGACGATGTCAGTTGGATTACCGGAAGGCACACCATCAAAGCCGGGGTCGAGTATCGCTACATGACCTTCCCGCAAACCGGATGGGCCGTCAACACAGGAGGCAGCTTCAATTTCAGCGCCAACGAAACCGCCGGCTATAATGCCTCGGGCGGCAATCTGAGCTCGCAAACGGGGAACGAGTTCGCTTCCTTTATCTTGGGCCAAGTCAACAGCGCAGGCTTCAACATACCATTCAACTACATGCCCAAGATGAAGTATGCATCCCCCTGGATCAACGATGATTTCAAACTCAGGGAGAACTTGACTTTAAGCTTTGGTCTCCGGTTTGACTGGCAATCGGGGCTGTACGAGCAACACGGGCGGTTCTCCACGTTCGATCCCACTGCTTCGAACCCTGGCGCAGGTGGCCACCTCGGAGCCACGGTGTTCGGACCGAAGGCGATTGGCAACAGCAATTGGGCGACAGGTCCGCGGTTCGGGTTCGCATATTCGTTCAACAACAAGAATGTTATTCGTGGCGGATATGGGATTTACTATGCAGGCGCCCAAGCCGACTCCTGGGATCCTTACCCGGTTGATGGGTACCAAACCAATCCCACTGTCCCCAATTTAACTAATGGGCGGCTTCCGGCTTTCTACTTCCAAGGAACGGGGAGTTGCCCCGCACCATATGGCCCAAATGGGGTTGCGCCCTGCGGCTGGCCCACGGGGTCTATTGTGTTCCCACCGCAACTTACACCTGAAGTACAGAATGGAAAGAGCCCGGTCGGAGTGGATCCCAGAACGTACACGATGCCGAGGTATCAGAACTGGTCGCTTTCTTTTCAGCGCCGCC
The DNA here is from genome assembly GCA_003224105.1 of Acidobacteriota bacterium. Taxonomy (GTDB): domain Bacteria; phylum Acidobacteriota; class Terriglobia; order Acidiferrales; family UBA7541; genus Acidiferrum. The sequence goes on from QHYL01000485.1 coordinate 4,021, forward strand.
TAACCGAAAACATGGCCATTGACATCGCGTACGTGGGCAACCACGGAACGAGGCTCATTGACGGGCGCAGCTCCGTCGGTGTTTTCGACAATATGAACGCGGGGAGCGTGCTTTCCTTGGGAGAAAGTGTTCTCGGGGACACCTTTACGAATGGAACCTGCGACAACATCAGCGGTACGAGCTGTGGGGGCCTAGCGGCCCCTTTTGCTACGTTCACCGGAACTGTAGCTCAGTCCTTGAGGATGTGGCCGCAATACCAACAGATTCTCTGGCGCTATTTCCCTAACGGGAAAAGCCACTACAACGCGCTTCAAGCGAGCTTGCAACAGCGAATGAGTCATGGCTTGCAGTTCCAGGTCGCTTACACGTATTCGCGGCTGATGAACAACGGCTCTGAAACAGGACTGGGTGCGGGCGGACCGCCTGTGCAGAATCCTAGCGATATGCGTAACCTTTACACTGTCAGTTCTGACGATGTGCCGCAAATCTTTTCCTTGGGCTGGGTTTACCAGTTGCCCTTCGGCAACGGCAAGTGGCTGGGACGAAACTCGTCTGGCCCCTTAGATAAAGTCATTAGCAATTGGCAAATCTCGGCGATTCAAACGTACCAATCGGGAAGACCGCTTTCCATTACGACATCGAACAGTGATCTCGGTGGCTTTCTGTTTAACTACGCGAAGTTTCCCAACAAAGTCGGAAAAGGCCTATCGGGAAACTCTAGCGATCCCACAAAGGTTCCTTATCTGAACCAGTCAGGATGGGTTGATCCCGGAAGACTTCAATTTGGCAACGCGCCCCGATTGGACGAGAACGTCCGCGGTTTCGGGTATCGCAATGAAGACGTCTCGATGTATAAGGACACCTACTTCGGTGAGAACCGCTATGTTCGGTTCCAAGCCGATGGCGGCAACATTTTCAATCGGCACTTCTTCTGCGCCGTGGACCAGTTTTGGTTGCCGAATAATGGCAACCCCAATTTTGGCCTGACCCATAGTCAGTGCAACATCCCGAGGCGGTTTCAACTGGCCTTGCAAGTTTTCTTCTAGCATCACCCCGGGAAGAAACCTAACTGTGGAGGATCCGCGCATCGCGGGCCATTCACAAGCGGCTATGCGAACAGAATTGAACTGGAAGGGAACCGTTGCCAACGCTCCCGCTGCGGTGCCGACTCAATCACAAACGTTCGCCAGTTTTACTAGCCGTAAGCTAGTTTCTCTCTCCGAAGTATGCCGTGGCCCTCTTGGATCACCAGCAGTTGATTTGCCTCGATGTTCTTGAGCGTTTCCACCAGACCCAAGGGCCAGCGGACTTCCACCAGATCCGCCTGCCTGGCGCGGCCAAGCCCAAAGTGCAAGCGAAAATCACTTTGGGAGAGGAAGCTCGAACCGCTCATGACCTCATTCATTTGCGAATGCCGGCCGGTCACCACACGCACGCGTGCACCAATGGCGCTGCGATTCGATTTCGTGCCGATGCACTTCACCTTCAGCCAGTTGTTTCGGAGGGGGCAATCATTGCGAAGGAGCGAGGGAGGCTCGTTCATGTTAATGACAGCGATATCAACGTCTCCGTCGTTGTCGAAGTCACCGAAAGCCGTCCCCCGGCTGGGGCGGGGTTGCGTCACTGCCGGCCCGCTTATCGAGGTAACATCCGCAAAGCGGCCGTTGCCGAGGTTCTTATACAAAATCTTTCTCTGTTTGAAGGTGACATGCAACTGGCGCGTGTCGACCTCGGGAAAGACGTGGCCGTTGGACATGAAGATATCGACCCAACCGTCGTTGTCGAAATCGAAGAGCCCGACGCCCCATCCCAAATACTTAGTGTTCGCGCCCAATCCTGCTTGAAAGACAGCGTCATAAAATGTTCCGTCGCCATTGTTATGGTACAGATTCGCGGTTTGGTCGGAGTAATTTGTCTTGACGATATCGAGCCAGCCGTCGCAGTCGTAATCGCCAACCCCCACGCCCATGCCCCCTTGCGGAACCCCATTTTCATTGAGGGCGCATCCAATCTGAGAGCCAATCTCCTCGAAGGTTCCATTCTGGTTGTTGTGGTAGAAGCGGCTTGGCACGGAGTCGGATGCGACGTAAATGTCGGGCCAGCCATCATTATCAAAATCCGCTGCGCATATGCCGAGTCCGTAAGAGCCGGCTGGAATCCATTGCTCGGTTACGAAGGTCGCTGCCGCCGGTCCGCGTGGAACTGCGACGCCGGATCGCTCGGAAACGTCCTCAAACGTTCCATCGCCGCGATTGTGATACAAAATATTGCTCCCGCCGCTTAGCCCCTGCGGGCCGCATCCGATAGACAATCCAAAATACCTGCAATATTGATTGTTGCCTGGTTCTGGCGCGGTTTGCGGATCAAAATTCACGTAGTTTGCGACAAACAGGTCGATGTGGCCGTCGCGGTCGTAGTCCACGAAGCAGCAACCGGTATTCCATCGTGGAATTAGACCTTTCTGCGCTAGTCCGGCTCGTTCCGTAACATCGGTGAAGGTTCCGTCCCCATTGTTGTGGTAAAGGACGATTCCTCCCCAGTAGGTCACGAGCAGATCGTCATATCCGTCGTTGTCGTAGTCTCCGACACAGCAGCCCTGACCCCATCCTGAGCGAATCAAGCCCGCTTTTTCCGTTATGTCGGTAAAGGACCCGTCGCGGTTGTTTCGAAACAAAGAGTTCGTCGGCGGATGTCCTGGCGAGACGCCTTCGAATCTGGTTCCGTTAACTAGAAAGAGATCCAGCCAGCCATCGTTGTCGTAGTCGAATAGAGCAAGACCGCACCCGATTTCTTCTAGGAGGTAGCGTTTCCGCGTGACGCCACCGAACACGTTATTTGCCTGACTCAAACCAGCTCGGGCGGTGACGTCGGTAAAAAAGAAATCCGCTGCAGATTCGGGGCCGGTTCGAGGTTTCCGAGTGGAGGAGACGGGCGATCCTTGCAAGGCTAACGTTTCACGGAGTCCGGGCAACAATACGGACGTAGGCACGACCGAGCCCAAGGCTCCAAGTCGATGGAGGAAATCGCGGCGCGAGACTTGGCATGCTCCCGCGGAACCTCGTGAACTTTCCAGCTTGAAATGATCTGGCATCTGGATCAATTTGGTAACAGCAACCGAAGGCGCGTGTCAGCCTGTGCGCTATGCTCCGCTTCCAGCCTACGCGACTCGGCAAACTGACTCTCCGATTCGGTGATTCTGCCAAGGCGACGCAGTAATAGGCCAAGCTGGTAGTGGCCTTCTACGGACTCCGGGTCGAGTGCGACCGCACGTTCGAGACGCTGCTGTGCCTCGTCATATTGATGTTGTCTCAAGAGAATGCCCCCCAACTTGACGCAGGAAGGCACATGCTCGGGATGGTTCTTTAGGAGGTCGCGAAAGACTGAGACAGCCTGGTTTTCTTGACCAAGCGCCTCATACGTAAGGCCCAAGTAGTAGGAAGCGGCAACTTGGTCCACCTGGGCCTGCAAGCTTCTTTTGAGCGCGGCCTCGGCTTCGCTGTACTTACCCTGTAGATAGTACACTGAACCAATTGCATAGTTCAGGATCGCATCCTGAGGACGCTTCCGCAGAAGGCCGGCGATAAGCGAAGCCGCTGTGGATAAGTTACCTTTGGCAACGTTGGCAGAGGCTAGTACGTAAATGTAGGGATCGCGATCCGGTTTCAAGGTTGCCGCTTTCGCAAGAGCAGGCAAGGCATCTTCCAGCAAGTTTCGCTGCAGGCACACCTTTCCGAACTCGAATTGGGTCTCGGGATCCTCTGGAGCCTCTCGCTTGGCTTTGACTAAATACGCCAAAGCTTTCTCGCTATTCCCCTGTCGCTCTGCAAGAAGGGCGAGATCTCGATCGCAGGCCGCGCAAGCGGGATCCATACTCAGTGCGACTTGGAACTTCTCGTCCGCCCGATCGAGTTGTCCCAGCGAAAAATAAGCTTCTCCAAGCTT
>QHYL01000486.1 GCA_003224105.1 Acidobacteriota bacterium
CGCGCTTCTCATCGAGCCAGCCGTTGCGCGCCGCCGCCTTCACCATGGCGTACTCGCCGCTCACGTTGTACGCGCCCACGGGAACGTCGAAGGCTTCACGCACGCGCCAGATCACGTCGAGGTACGGCAGCGCCGGCTTGACCATCACCATGTCCGCGCCCTCTTCCAAATCCAGCCGCACTTCTTTCAGCGCCTCGCGCGCGTTGGCGGGATCCATCTGGTAACTGCGGCGGTCGCCGAACTGCGGCGCGGACTGCGCGGCCTCGCGAAATGGTCCATAGAATCCCGAACAATATTTTGCGGCGTAGGAAAGAATCGCGATGCTTTCAAATTTGTTATCGTCGAGTATCTTCCGAATTGCGCCCACGCGGCCGTCCATCATGTCGGAGGGCGCAACGATGTCCGCGCCGGCTCGCGCGTGCGACAGCGCCTGCTGCGCCAGAATTTCCAGCGTTGGGCCGTTCGCCACTTCTCCGTTCTCGATGACGCCGCAGTGGCCGTGATCGGTGTATTCGCAAAGGCACACGTCGGTGATCACCAGCAAATTCAGGTTGGCTTTCCGAATGCCCTCGATCGCGCGCTGCACCACGCCTTGCGAACTGAGCGAGCTCGCGCCGCGGGGGTCTTTTGTTTCTGGAAGCCCAAAGAGGATCACCGCCGGAATCCCGAGCGACTGGACTTCCCTGCACTCTTCGACAATCTGATCTGCCGATTGCTGGTGAATCCCCGGCATCGAGCCGACTTCCTGGCGCACATTCTTCCCAGGACATACAAACATCGGGTAGATCAAGCCAGCCGTACTCAGGCGCGTTTCGCGGACCATGCTGCGAAGCGCTTCGCTGCGGCGCAAGCGCCGGGGCCGATGCGTGGGAAAGCTCATGCTTGTTTCGCTCCTGCCGGCGCGGCCTTTGCGGCGGCGAAATGTTTTTCTAAAGCTTCCACTACGGCAGCCGCGGTCGTATCCGCTGACACTATCACGCGCTCGACCCCCGCTTCTCGCAAAGCTTTTGCCGTGACCGGTCCCACGGCTGTGATGGCCACCTTGTCCTGAAGCGCGCGAATTTCCCTGTTACCGAAGGTTTCGCCGAAATGTTCTACCGCGGATGAACTAAAGAACAAAATCGCGTGTACTTCACCAAATGCAGTTTCCCCCAACGTACTCCGGTCAACATCCGTGGGCTTCACGGTGCGATACGCAATCACTTCCGTGACTTCTGCGCCATGCCGTCTTAGAGCCGCAGGCAAATCTGGATTAGCCTTGTCACTGCGGGGCAACAAAACCTTCGTCCCTTTAAGCCTGCTTCCTAATTCCTGCGCAAGTGCCACGCCATTGTGTGTCTCTGCCACGTGAGCGACGGGAAAGCCTGCTAGTGTGGCCGCTTCGGCGGTGACCGGCCCGACGCAGGCGGCGCGCCATGTTCTTTCTGCCGACCGAAGTAGGCGGCCCGATTCCGACGTGCGGCCCGCGACGGCACGCACCGCCCGAACACTAGTTAAGATTAACCAATCGAATTGCGCGATTTCGTCGATGGCCCTGTCCAGTGGATCAAAATCTTCCGGCTCGGCGAAGGAGACCAATGGAAACACAAGCGGGATTGCCCCACGATCAGCCAGTTCGCGAGCCAATTCTTCACTGACTGTCATCGCGCGCGTGATCACGATGCGCTTCCCTGCTAGCGAGCTTGCGGGGTTTTCACGCACGCTGACGAGCCACCTCTTCAAGAATGGGCTGCGCACCTGCATCGATGAGCAACCGTGCCATGTGCTCGCCGAGCTGCGAAGCCTGGTCCGGTTGTGACGCAGCGCGCTGCTTCACGCAGTGCGCTCCATCCACGGAACAGACACATGCATCCATCACGAGCTCGCCGTGCTCGACGCGCGCAAACGCGCCCATGGGCACTTGACACCCGCCATGCAGCGCGCCCAGCAGCGCGCGCTCCGCGATAATTGCGGCCCGCGTCTCCGCGTCATCGAGCGGCGCCAACAAATCTCCCGCTTCCGTATCCTTCAACCGGCACTGCACGGCGATCGCGCCCTGGCCCACAGCAGGCATGCACACTTCGGGAGAAAGAACTTCGGAGATTCGCTGACTGAACCCCAGGCGGTCCAATCCTGCTTTCGAAACGCACACCGCCTCGTACTCGCCGCTTTCCACTTTGCGGAGACGCGTGTCCACATTGCCGCGCAAGTCGCGCAAATCCAGGTCCGGGCGAACGTGCCGCAACTGCGCCTGCCGCCTTAAGCTGCTGGTCCCAACGCGCGCGCCTTCCCGGAGATTTGCGAGCGTCGCCCCCACCAAGCAATCGCGCACATCGTCGCGCTTGCAAACGGCGGGGAACATCAGGCGCGAGGGGATGTCGGTCGGAATGTCTTTCACGCTATGCACGGCCAGGTCTATGGTTTCTTCGAGCAGAGCTTCTTCCAACTCTTTGATGAAAATTCCTTTGCCGCCGATTTGCGCGACGGGAGCGTGCAGCATTTTATCACCGGCGGTTTTGATGATAACGATCTCCGGCTCGACGCCGGTCGCGGCAAACAAACGCTTGCGGACAAATTCCGCCTGCCATTTCGCCAACAGGCTGCCTCGCGTGCCGATGCGCAAGGTCCTCAAGGTTTCTCCCGATTCGAAAGAAACAGGTGGCGCAACGCCTCGACGTTGTGAATCTTCCTGCGCAAATCCTTTTCACCCCGCAGGCGCTGCGCAGGCTCCAGCAACAGGCCTTCGAGCAAATCATCCATCATTTTTTCAACGCAGGCGCGGTCGGCTTCCGTCAAGTGCTTGATGGATTCGACTCGCGCACGAATAAATTGTGCGCGTTCCTCCCGCATTTTTGTGCGGAGTTCATTGATCAAACCCACAAGCTCGACGCTTGCCTGCCAGGAAAGGAATCTTCCAACGTGCTCTTCCACGATGCTATCGGCCTTGGGAATCTCATTTTCCCGGGCGTGGCGGTTTTGGGCCACGATTTCAGTGAGATCATCGATGTTGTAAAGATAGACGTTGTAAAGCTTTCCCACACCGGCGTCAATATTCCGCGGCAAGCCGAGATCCATGAGGAACAACGCGCGATTCGCGCGCTGCTGCATGGCTTGCTCGACGATTTCACGGCGCAAGACCACTTCTTCGGCGGCCACGGACGAAACAATGACGTCCGGCATGGGGAGGGCCTTCTCCCACTCACCCCAAGGCAGCACTTCGCCAGCGTATTGTTTCGCCAAGCTATCCGCGCGTTCGCGCGAGCGGTTCGTCACGTACAGACGCGCAATTCCACGGTCGCGCAGTTGCGCAATCACCTGCTCGCTGATGGCTCCGGCTCCCAGCACCAGTGCACTGCGGTGGTCCAACTTTCCGAAAATGCGCTCGGCCAGCTTCACACCGGCGGAAGCCACGGACGTGGGCCGCGTACCCAATTCGGTTTCTGAACGCACGCGCTTGCCAACTTCGAGAGCGCCCTGGAACAAGCGGTTCAGCACCGGTCCTGTGGCGCCTTGCTCGTGAGCGACACGATAGGCCTCGCGCACCTGGCCAAGGATCTCCGCTTCACCCAGCATCATGGAATCCAAACCTGCAGCCACGCGGAAAAGATGCCGCACAGCTTCGCGGTCATAGTGGTGATACAGCGACCCATTCAGCACTTCCAACCGGACAGAATGAAACTCGCTGAGAAAGGTCGAAAGGCCGCTAGCGCATTCGCGAGAAGTTTCCGGCGGCACACCGTACACCTCGCTGCGATTACAGGTGGAGAGCACCAGCGTTTCCTCGAGAATCCCTTTCGAACGCAGTTCTTCGGAGGCGCGGCGAGCTTGGTCAGCGGTGAAAGAGACCCGTTCGCGCACCTCCACGGGTGCGGTGCGGTGATTCAGTCCAACGAGAACAATCTCCATTCCGAGGCTTTGTCTCTCCTAAAAATACCGGTGACTGTGCGAAAGATAGAAATTAACAACGGTAAAGCTCAGAAAAACGATCAGAAAATTGAAGACACACAGTTTCGAGGCACGCGCTCCCCGCCATGCGGTGGTGCGGGCCAGCCGGAAATAAGCCACATAAAGGAGCAGCACGAGCAAGGTAATGGCGTATTTCGGGTCATAGAAAGAGTATTTGTTGCTCAGGCGGTCGACCCACAAGAATCCGAGGGCGGTTCCAATGGTGATGGAGACCAGCCCCACTAGAACGCTTGAACGGCTCATGCGATCGAGCAGCTCCAGCGGTGGAAGGCGCCACACGACGTCGCCCAATTTATGAACGCGCAGCAGGCGTTCTTCCCCGAGGTAAACGAGGCTAAGGACAAAAGAAAGCGCGAAGGCAGAATAGGCGAGGATACTCAGGGCAACATGCAGGGCAAAAGAAGGCCCGTGGGCTTCCGGCGGAGAGAGCCTATCCCCTGGGGCAAGATGAGCAGCCACAAAGAACACTAGGACGAATGGCAAAACCAGAACTCCCACGGAGCGCTGGCGGTGGTAGAGTTCCAATCCCAAGTAAGTGAGAGCCAACAGCCACCCAAAGAGCGACATGGAACCGTACAGGTCGTGGTACGGAACCGTGTGGAGACCGCGCGATCGTTCCAGCAAGGCAAAGTAGTGAGTGACGAGCCCCGCGGCAAGCAGCAAGGTTCCGAGCCGCCCGGTAAGCGCTTTTCCGGTATTCAAGAAAATTAGATAGAGCGCAAAGCTCAGGGCGTACGCAACGGCCGTAGAAATGAACAGGGTGACGTGCACTCTTGCACCTGGTGACAAAGAGCCCAGACGCACGGAAACTCGCCTCTCTACAGGCAACAGGCGTCGAGCTGGTTTGACGCTTCGAGTATAACTTACACGACTGGCGGCCTGCACAGCGTGACGCCCGTCGCAGTACCTGCAGCGGCAAGACCTGTTAAGATGAGCTATTCTCCGACTTGCGGAAAGGACATCACACTGCAAAGCACGGTCAATCGAAAGGACTTATTCCTGCGCGCCTGCCGCGGGGAAATTCTGCCGCGCGTGCCCGTCTGGATGATGCGACAGGCAGGCCGGTACCTGCCCGAGTATCGTGAAGTCCGCGCAAAGCACGGATTCCTTGAGGTTTGCAAGACGCCGCAACTGGCAGTGGAAGTTTCGCTGCAACCGTTTCGCCGGCTGGGCGTCGATGCGGTCATCGTATTTTCCGACATCCTGATTTCTGCCGAAGCGATGGGCCTGGAGCTCGAGCTTGGCGATGCCGGCCCGAATCTGCCGAACCCGGTTCGTAGCAAGGGCGCCGTCGAAAAACTGCGGGCTTTTGACCCGGAGGTGGAAACGGGCTTTCTGCCGGAAGCCATCCGCCGGATCGTGAAGTCGGTCGGGCCCGAAGTCCCTGTTCTGGGATTTGCAGGCGCTCCCTGGACGCTTGCATGCTACATGGTGGAGGGCAAGGCGCGAGAGGGTTTTGCCACCGTTAAGGAATTCCTTTATCGCGAGCCGAAAACGTTCCGCGACCTGCTTCACCGCATTGCGCAAGCCACGATTCCGTACCTGAAAGCGCAGATTGCCGCGGGAGCCACAGCGGTGCAGTTGTTCGATACCTGGAGCGGCGAGTTGAATTTGCAGGACTACCAGGAATCCGCTCTGCCGGCTGTGCAAGAAGTCGTTTCCGAGATCTCCGGCTCGGTTCCAGTGATCTACTACACGAAGGCATCGCAGCATCTGCTCTTAGCGGCAGGGCGCTCGGGCGCAAATGTGTTAAGCGTCGACTGGCGCGTGGACCTGGGAGAAGCTCGAGGGGCGCTTGGTCCGAGAATCGCATTGCAAGGAAACGTCGATCCGGCGGCTTTGCTTGGCCCGGCGGAAAAAATTCGGCAAACCACGCTGGACACCATGAACTCGCTGGCAGGGCGCGGACATATTCTCAATCTAGGTCACGGGATACTCCCTAACACGCCTGTCGAAAACGCGCAGCTCTTTGTGGAAACCGGCCAGCAGGCCTTGCTCCAGGAAATGCGTCCCGCGGCGCAGTCCAGATAAGAGGCCATCGCCATGACGCTCGCCTATCCATCGCTCGAGCAAATGCGGGGCGAACTGCGCGTGGGCGAAGAATTTCTCGCGAAATACAATCGGCCCGGTCCGCGCTACACAAGTTATCCGACCGCGCCCGTTTGGAACGACAGCTTCGGGCCCGGGGATTTAGAAAGAGTTTTTGGAGAAGCAGAAAGCGCGAAGACGCCCGTTTCGCTGTACATGCACATCCCTTTCTGCGAGAGCCTCTGCCTGTTTTGCGCGTGCAACGTGGTGATCCAGAAAAACAAGAGTGTCGCGCCGCCTTATCTGGACGTGTTGAAGCGCGAAACGGAGCGCGTGAGCCGCAGCATTTCCAAGGATCGCCCCGTGGTGCAATTCCACTGGGGCGGCGGCACGCCAACTTATCTTTCGCCGGAGCAGATTGAAGACCTTTTCGAGTTTACGCGCGAGCGTTTTCAATTCGCGCCGGACAGTGAAATCGGGATAGAAATCGATCCCCGCGTCACTTCGCGCACGCATCTCGAAACTCTCCGCAAGCTCGGCTTCAACCGGCTGAGCATGGGCATTCAGGATTTTCAGCCCGAAGTGCAGAAAGCTGTTCACCGCATCCAACCGTTCGAAATGACGCGCGATTTGCTTCTCAGCGCCCGGCGTCTGGGATTCGAGAGCATCAACGTGGATTTGATCTATGGCCTGCCGTACCAGACGCCCGAGAGTTTTGCACACACGGTGGATCAAATCATCGGCCTCAGCCCGGACCGCGTCGCGCTTTTTAGTTACGCGCATGTTCCCTGGCTGAAGAAACAGCAAGGCTCGTTCATCGGGCATTTGCCCGAGGGCATGGTGAAGTTTGAAATCTTCCGCGCGGGCCTGCTTAAGTTCGTCGAGGCCGGATACCTTTACATTGGGATGGATCATTTCGCCAAGCCCGGTGATGAACTAGCCGTTTCGCAGCAAAAGCGCACGCTGCACCGGAATTTTCAGGGCTACACCACCAAAGCAGGCGCCGACCTCTATGGTATGGGCATCACCGCCATCAGCGGCATTCAGTCTGCTTATGCGCAAAATCACCGCGACATTCCCTCCTGGCAAAAAGCGGTGGACGAGCGCGGCCTGGCTACCATGCGCGGCTATCATCTTTCTGTAGAAGACCGCTTGCGGCGCGCGGTCATCAGCCGTCTGCTATGCCATACCATGTTGGTGAAGGACGAGATTTCGCGCGACTTTGGTGTGGACTTCGACGAATACTTTGCCGAAGAACTGCGGCGATTCGAACCGTTCCGCGAGGATGACCTTGTGCTGCTGGAGCGCAACGAAATTCGCGCCACCTGGCTTGGCCGCATTTTTATCCGAAACTTGGCTATGGTTTTCGACCCGTACCTCGAAAAGCAGCAGCTCGCGGCAAAACCACTTTTTTCAAAGACGCTCTGACCTGACAAGGATGCGTACTTCACCGTGACCCGTCACGTCCAAACCCTGGTGGTTGGTGGCGGCATTTCCGGATTGGTCTGCGCGCACGCGCTGCAGAAAACGGGCGTCGAAGTTTTACTGGCCGAGGCCTCGGCGCGGCCCGGAGGCGTGATTCATTCAGTTAGGCGGGACGGCTACCTGCTGGAACATGGGCCCCAAAGCTTTTCGGGCACTTCGCAGCTGCGAAGCTTGTGCACGGATCTGGGAATTGTTGACCAGCTTCTCGAAGCTCCGCCGCGCGCTCCCCGCTACGTTCTGGTCAATGGAGAACTGCAGGCCGTGCCGATGAGCCCGCCGGCGTTTTTTACCAGCTCACTGCTTAACGGCTCCACGAAGTGGGCGCTCCTCCGTGACATTTTCGGAAACAGCACCCCGCCCGAAGGCGATGAATCCGTCGCTGCTTTCGTTCGCAGAAAATTCTCGGACCAGCTCCTTGAGCGGCTGGCGGGCCCCTTTGTTTCCGGCGTGTACGCGGGGGACCCCGAAAAGCTGAGCATTCGAAGCACGTTTCCCCAGCTTCACGAGGCTGAGAAAGCCGCGGGCAGCGTCGTTCGCGGAATGATGCGGCTGGCCAAGAATAAGAAGGGACCGCGCGAGCGTGCCACGCTGAATACTTTTCGCGGTGGCAACGAAACTTTGGTGCAGACTCTGGCCAGCAGGCTTGGCTCGAAGGTCCTTACGAAAACGGCCGCTGTCAACATCTTTCGGCAAACTGCGTTCGAAGCTCTCCTGACCACGGTCGAGTACGCGGCAGTCGCCGTCGTTTCTCTAGGCTACGCGAAGAGAGATGTTGGCCATTCGCTCGACGGCTTCGGCTTTCTCGTGCCGCGCACGTCCGGGCTTCGCATCCTCGGCAGCGTATGGAATTCTTCGCTTTTTCCTGGACGCGCGCCGGAAGGCCATGCCTTGCTTACTACTTTTATTGGAGGCGCTACCGATCCGTCAGCGACCAAATTGAGTTCTGAAGAATTGTCAAACATCGTTCACGGTGAGATTGCTCGATTGCTCGCGATCAAGAAGACTCCCGTTTTTTGCAACGTCACTATTTGGCCGCGCGCACTTCCGCAATATAATCTCGGCCACTCCGAGCGGCTGGCATTGATTCACAAAAGCCTGGCGCGCTTTCCAGGCCTTTTTTTGACCGGCAATTATTTACGCGGTCCGGCCATCGGA
>QHYL01000264.1 GCA_003224105.1 Acidobacteriota bacterium
TCGGGGTACTTCTTAGAGCGTACTTCGCCAGTGAACTGCAAGCCCTGAATAACCAACCAGAAGCCGCAAAAGTACGCTATAACGCTGGTCGGTTGAGTTGCAACGCAAAACGGGAAGCCGAAGGGACCTGAGCACCTTTGTGTGCCTTGCCAAGAGCGTGCGTGAAGGCGAGCTGATTAACAAAATCGACAAGGCGCTGGGGCGGCGCTTTCGCGTCTCGGGCGAAGTTCGCCTGGGCATTGGCGACGATGCCGCGCTGTTTCGGCCGCGAGCTGGACGCGAGTTAGTCCTGACCTGTGACTGGTTCCTGGAAGGACCGCATTTCCTTCGGGACATGCACCCCCCCGATTCCGTGGGATGGAAATGCCTGGCTCGGGCTCTGAGCGACATAGCGGCGATGGGTGGGGTTCCTCTCTGCTTCCTTTTGAGCCTCGCGCTTCCGACCTCGCATGCCGGGCGCTGGCTGGATGAATTCCTAGCAGGCCTGCGTCGTGCCTCGCGGAAATTTCAGTGTGTTTTGGCGGGCGGGGACACAACGCGCCACGACAATATCCTCATCAACGTGACTGTCGTGGGGGAGGTCCGCATCGGTCACGCTATCCTTCGCTCCGGCGCGCGTGACGGCGACATCATTTGTGTCAGCGGACGACTCGGCGAAGCAGCTCTGGGCCTCCGTATTCTTAAGGGCAGTAAGCACATCAAAACCTCTCGCGATCCCCATCTGCGCAAGCATCTCTACCCGGAACCCCGATTAGCGCTGGGCCGATGGCTGGCGGAGAAGCGACTGGCCACTTCCATGATAGACATTTCTGACGGGCTCTCCACAGACCTGCGGCACCTTTGCCCCGCCCCTCATCTCGGCGCCCTCCTCGACTCTGATGGGTTCCCTGCCGTGGAGGTGCCGGCCCGCCTCCAATCGAGAATCGGCGATCCTCTAGATCTGGCGTTGCATGGCGGGGACGATTATGAGCTTCTCTTTACAGTTAGACGTGGGAAGCTTCCTTCTCTACCGTGGAAGTTACGCGGCCTTACGATTTCCCCTATCGGCTATGTTACGTCCGGGCCGAACGTTGTTTTCCACGTTCCCTTTCCCAACGAGTCTGAATCCATCATTTTACAACCTGACGGCTGGGATCCATTTCGGAAGCAATAGCTAATACGGAGCGCGTTGCCCTCCTAACGGTGACGGCGCCAACTTATTCATAACGTAGCGCTGTTAACGGATCGACCCGCGATGCGCGGCGCGCGGGGAGCCAGCACGCCACTAAGCCGGTGAGCAGGAGTACCACTGCTACGCTTGTGAGCGTCCAAGGATCGTACGCCGACACTCCCCAGAGCTGCGTGGCAATCACGCGGCCCAGCGCGAGGCTTGCGATCAATCCGAGCGCGACCCCAATTCCCACGAGCCGCAGCCCCATGCGAATCACCATTCCCACCACGTCCGCGCCTTCCGCTCCCAGCGCCATGCGAATTCCAATCTCATGCGTTCGCCGCGTCGTGGTGTACGCCAGCACGCTGTAAACGCCAATGGTCACAAGCGCGAGGCCGATCGCTCCAAAAATCATCATCAGGAAAAACCCAAACCGCGGCCCGGCGAACGAAAACTGGCTGATATAGCCTTCGAGAGTTCCTGTAAGAGTTAGCGCCACGTTTCGGTCGGTGGCCCAAATCTCTTTCTCCACCGCGTTCAACATGGTCATCGGCTCTTTTTCGGTGCGCACCAGGATGCCCCGAAACGCGGAGCCGGTCACGGTGTAAGGCACCCAGATTTCAGGCTGGATCGGCTCCTGCAAACCGCGATTCTTCACGTCCGCAACAAGCCCGATGATTTCAAACACTGGCTCTTTCACCGGGTCTTCAAATTGTTCCAGTTGCGCAATGCGAACTTGTTGCCCGATGGGATTGTCGTTCCCCAAGTACTTCTTCACAAAAGTCTGGTTCACGACGGCCAGCTTTCGCGCTCCGGTTACTTCCCCTTCCGTAAACGGCCTGCCGCTGACGAACTGAATTTTCAGCACCGGGAAATATCCCTCGCTGCAGAGTTGAAACATCGCATTCCATTTTTCGGTGTGCGACTTACCGGGAATTTCGATGTCGCTGGGGATTCCGCCATAGGGTGGCAGAGTGCTCGTTTCTGTCGCCTCTAGTACACCCGGCAGGGCCTTCAGCCTTTGCAAGAGCGGGCGATAGAATCCCGCAACTTGCGCCGCCGTTTTGTACCGGTCCACGGGCAGAGGGAGCCTGGCCACCAAAACATGGTCCGGCCGGAGCCCCAATTTCACGTCGCGCAGCGCCACAAAACTCCGCATCAACAATCCCGCAGCAACCAATAGCGTTAGAGATAGCCCCACTTCCAACACGACGACGGCGTCGCGCAAACGCCCATGGCGGAATCCCCCGCTGACACCCTTGCCGCTGTCGCGCAGCGGTTCGTTCACATCTTTCCGCGCTGCTTTCAATGCCGGAATAAGGCCAAACACAACCGCCGTCAGTACGGCTACTCCTAAAGTGAACAACAGCACTGGTGTGTTCAGGTGGATCACTGCTTCGGCGGGGATAATATTCTGCGGCATCAGCGCCACTAAAGACTTCAATCCTCCCCATGCTAACAACGTGCCCACCGCCGCGCCGCCCATCGCCAGGATCATGCTTTCCACGAGCAGTTGCCGAATCAATCGCCAGCGGTTCGCTCCAAGCGCCGAGCGTATCGCGAACTCTTTCTCGCGGGTGGTTGCTCGCGCGAGCAACAAGTTCGCCACGTTTCCACAACCGATCAGCAGCAACAGCCCCACCGCGGCCAATACAATGAAAAGTGTCGTCTTGAATTGACCCACAACCAGGTTCGTCAGAGACTCGATGTGCACGGTAAAGTGTTTGGGGTAATCCTTCGGGTACACTTTCGACAGGCGGTTGGCGATAATTGTGAAGTCCGCTTCGGCTTCCTTTATCGTAACGCCCGGCTTCAGGTGCCCGAGCAAGAACCAATACTGCGGAAACGCACCTGCTACGGCGGTCGTGGCCGACGCGTGTTCCGGCTTTTTCGGAATCCACATGTCCGCGTTGCCCCAGCCAAACCGCGGCGGCATGATGCCAACCAGCGTCCTCGGCTGGTCATTTAATATAAAAGTTTTGTTAACGATGGACGGGTCGGCGCCAAAGTCCTTGACCCACGTTTTGTACCGCAGCACAAACACCGGTGGCGCGCCTGGTTCGTAATCTGCGGGCTGCATCATCCGCCCCAGCAACGCAGGCATGCCCAAAAACTCAAACGTTCCTGGCGTAACGTAATTCCCGTCGAAACGCAGCGCGCCCTCTCCCGCCCGGTAGAGCACGTCCAGGTTGTCATTCGCGATCACGCGGTCAAACACATGATTCTGCTCGACATAATCCAAGAATTCCGGCCCGCTGAACCCGCCCCGCCCGCCCGGCTCATTCCGTTCCGTATCATGGATTTGCACGGACATGAAGCGCTGCGCATCCGGGTACGGGAACGGCTCCATCATGACGTTGTCAATGACGCTGAAGATGGCTGTCGACGCGCCAATCCCCAGCGCCAGCGTTATGATGGCCACCACCGCGAATCCCGGGGACTTTCCCAGGTTCCTCAGCGCATACCGAATGTCTTGTCCTAGCGTTTCCATGGCGACCCCTTCCCTGTGGGCGACTCGTGCGCAATGACTATGCGCCATTTAAGCCGCTAATAGAGTTACGCACCACGTCGCAATAATGTTCGACGCCGCTAAGGTCAAAAAGTTCCTGCGTGACAAGGAGAGTAGAGGCAGGTCAGCGTTGCCAACTGCGTGGCACCAATGTCCGGCGGCTCTCAAATAACAAAGAAAAAGGGGAAGCCTCCCGGCCCCCCCTTCTGGACTTGCTTCAAGTGCGATTTCAATCAGAAGACGAATCTGGCGCTCAACTGCATCTGGCGCATGTTGGTCGCCGTACTCTCGTATGTGTTGAAGTTTGGCGAGGCAAATTGGTTGACGTAACCTGCAAAATTCGGGTGGTTTAGAGCATTAAACATCTCCCAGCGGAGCTGAAAGGTTTTGGTTTCCGTGAGTTTAAACATCTTGGCAAAGGACAAATCCAGATCCGTCAATCCAGCCAAACGCAGGTGGTTGCGGCCACTCGTTCCGTCATTGCCGAGCAGCGGCTGGCTAACGGGCAGGTTCGCCTGTTGTGCTGGGTTGTTCAGGTTTGGGACTGGGTGAAGCATCGTCGCATTGCCATCCAAGGCCGTGGTCACTCCAGTGTTCGTGTTCGCAGTGCCATTCAGCAGCGTGTCCGTAATTCCAACTAGCTGAGAGTTGCCATTCGCGTCCAGCGGGCAATTCGCGACGGTTGAGCCGGGAACGGAGCACACGTTTACAGGGGCCGCGTAAACCGTAGCCGGGAGGCCGGACTGCACGCTGAAAATCGCGTTCTGGCTCCAGCCATCCAGGACATATTTTTTCCAGCCATGGAAGCCCTTGGCAAACGGGATGTCGTATTCATAGCCCAGGACGAAACGGCTACGCAGGTCAAACTGGGAGTTCGACCGTTGGAACGACAACGGCTTCGCAGCATCCAGAAGGTTTGCGCTGTCGTTGATTAGAACGCCCAGCGCGTCTGAAACATCGTCCAAACTATGGGCCCAGGTGTAGCTGGCTTTGAAGCCGAGCCCATTCCGGAATCCACGAGTGGCTTCCAGCTGCAAAGCGTTGTAGCTGGATGTCCCTATACTTTGGACCTGCGTAACGCTGTCGAAGCGCGGGTCAAGCAGATTGTTCTGGGGGCCAAAGCTCCCTCCAATCTCATGACTGAAAACGTTGGCGAATTGCGATTGCCGGGCGTCCTGGTCGGCTTGGCTCGTTGCTGGAGCAGGCCGATTCGCGGGCGCAACGAGATTGATCGGCACGCTTACCTGCAAGTGGTCGCTGCGAGTTCCGATGTACGTCGCCTTGAGAACTATGTCGTGCGGAGCCTGGAATTCCACTCCGGCATCCCATTGCTGCGTGCGCGGGTTTGCAAGGTTTTGATCCACCGGGCTCAGCGTTCCGAAGTCCACCTGATTCGGATCGAAATGACCCAAAGCTGCGATAGCCTGCGCTTGCGCAGGCGCGGTGCCAGCAACTAAGTTTGCAAGCGTATTGCCCCCGGTGAACTGCCCGGCTGCGACACTGACCCCATTGATGAAGGGCGCTGAAAACTGCACGTTGCTAATGGGATTCTGATAGATGAAGTCGTAAGTGATGCCGTATCCGCCGCGGAACACCCACTTCCCCTGTCCCGGATTCCAGGCAATGCCCAAACGAGGAGCTGGGTTCCAGTTGCGATGGAAAACATCGCCGCCAACATCCAAACCACCCAAGGGGCCTGTGCCGATTACCCCAAGAGGCGTGGTATTTCTCGGATCGAGATTGGAAAGCAGGTTTTTGCCTTCGGAGACGCCTCCCGAAGATTCGAGACGAAATCCCAGGTTCAAGGTCACTGTCTTCTTCAAGCGAAAATCGTCCTGAACGAACGAGAACGCATCCAGGGCGAAGTTGTGCCGCACGAAATTGCCGACCTGCTGAAAGTAGGAACTTGGATTGCCATTCTGGAAATCGGCCACACTGGCAAAAGTAATAAGGCCGCGATTGAAGAAGTCCGCTGTGTTTGGCGTCTGGTAGCGGTTGATATCCGCTCCGAACTTGACGGTGTGCCGCCCTCTCACCCACGCAATGGTGTCCAGGTACTGGAATGTGTTCTGTGTGCGCCCCTGGGGAACGATAAAGGTTTCTCCGAAATTATCCAGGCCCACAATAGATATCGTTGGTCCGAGAGGAAAAGGGCTGTTCGCGGGAAAGCTTGGATTGCTCCGGCCAAAAGCAAACCGGAATTGATTGCTTAGGTTGCTGCCGAAGACTGAGGAATATCCAAACGTGAGCGTTCGCGAGGTTACCGTATTGGAAGCGCCGAAACCCGGCAGGTTCGTGAGCACAAACGTCAGACCCGGACTGGTTCCCTGAAAGGGATTCTGGCCATACTTCACGGTCATCGTGTCCTTGCCACCCCGGAGCAATTGGTCGACACGCAGGGTCCAAATGTCGGCGTTGGATGCGTTGGAGGCGGTATTCGTGAGGGAGCCGCTTGCAGAACTGGGCGAACCATCGGACTGGAAGATTGCCAGGTCCGTCGGATCGGTGATGCCCGCGGCCTGTCCCGCGGTCAGAACCGAAGCAGTCGCCGAACCTCCAGCTCCCCGTGTTCTGTCCACTTCACCGCTGCCGTAAAAGAACGTGTGATCTTTGTAGATGGGTCCACCAAGAGTCCCCCCTCCCTGATTTTGGATGATGGGAATTACCTTTTGGCTGAAATAGTCCTTGGCGTTTCCCAAGTCGTTATTTTGAAAGTACCAGTAGCCGGATCCATGAAAACTGTTTGTACCTCCCCTGGTGAGTATCTGTACCTGGGAGCCGGAATTGCGCCCGAACTCTGCGTCGAAGTTATTGGTGATGACTTTTACTTCTTGGACGGAGTCCTGGCTCATCACAAACCCGCCGCCTTCACCGGTGGTGGAAACGTCCGAAGCAGTAACGCCATCCACAGTGATGTTGTTTGCCCGGCCGCGCGAGCCATTGGAATTAAAGCTTCCAACTCCCAGAAAAGGGTTGTTGATTGTAACCGGCACAGTGCCCGGTGAAAGGGTGGCGTACACGACCGGGTCGCGCGCCTGATTCGGGAGGGCTAGGATCTCCTGGCTGGCGAGAGAGTCGCTCACTTGCGCCGTGGCCACGTCCAGCGCTGGCTGCGCCGCCACTTCCACCGTCACTCTTTCGGAAACGTCGCCGATTTGAAGCGGAGCATCGACCCGCGTCTTTTCACCGCTCCGAATCACAAATCCTTGCGAAAAACTCTTGAAGCCTGCCTTCTCGATGGTGATCTGGTATTGCCCGATTTCCAGTTGAGGCGCGGCAAATTCGCCTGACTGATCCGTCGTCACAGCGCGGGCACCCTTCGTGCTCAGATTGGTGATCGTGACTCTTGCCCCTGCCACCCCGGCTCCCGTGGCATCCGTGACCGTTCCAAGCAAGTCGCCGGTGAGATCCGCGAAGGCGGGGAGGGCCAATAAACCGACTACAAGTATTGCTGCTACAAACCGCAAAGCTCTGCTTGGCATTTACATCCTCCTAATGGATTCGAATTCACACTGCAGTCACTGCTTTTGGAACTGAGCCCAATCGGCGCAGCGAACAGCCACACCTGTAGTCTGGCGTTTATACAAACGCTTAAGCTCTACCAGTTCCGGTTTTTCTGGAGGAATCGCGGCGGTGAACTACCCTTTCGCTATGCCTCGTTCCCCATCCGCCGTCTGCGAGCGAATTTCGGACCGCTTTCGCTCAACCCCACGCACTCTGCTGGGAGGTTCTTTGTGCATCCTCCGGGCCGCATCACCTCAAGAAAAAGTCAACCTGTAGGAGGCACATGAGAACCGAGTTATGAACGGTCTTTCGCTGCCTTAGCTCAGGAGAATATTCTATGTTTCCAATTCACGTAGTCTGGCGCTCGACTCATACCGGTATCTGTATAAATCGGTTCTAAATTCGCCCTGAAAGACGGTTTCAGTTCGGTGGATTGCCTGGACGAGGGGAATTCGGCGTGGTGTTAACCACAGGCGGACACTGGAGGTTTTTCCTTTGGTTTTTCGGTGGGTTCATCTTCGGTGGGGGCGGTATCGGGTGTGGTCAAATTAAGTTGTTGATGTTCGCCGGCCAACTGCTCGAGCGGCACAACATTCGGAAAATCCGTCACCGGCGTTCCCGCGCTGGCGCCTTTCATGAACTCCAGCCAGATGGGCAGCGCCGCTCGCGCGCCCGTTTCCTTCTTCCCGAGCGAAATTTGCTTGTCGTCGAAGCCCACCCAAACTCCAGCTGTGAGTTGCGGAGTGAATCCCACGAACCAGGCGTCCGTGTAATCCTGCGTGGTCCCGGTTTTGCCGGCGGCGGGGCGTCCTAGCGCTTTCGCGGCAACGCCAGTGCCGAACTGAATTACTTCTTCGAGCATCGCCACCATCGTGCGCGCGACTTCCGGCGAAATCACGTCGTGCACTTCCGGATGCGCTTCTTCAAGCAGCGCGCCGTCGTAGCTGGTTACGCGGCGAATCATGTAGGGGTCGATGCGAATTCCATCGTTCGGGAACACCGTGAAGGCGGAAACGTGCTCGATCAATTTCATGTCTGCCGCGCCGAGGGCCAGCGGCAAATACGGCGGCAGCGGCGTGGTGATGCCAAAGCGCCGAGCCATGTCCACAACGGTGTTGATGCCTTCTTGTTCCGCCAGCTTCACCGCGGGAACGTTGCGTGAACCGGCCAGCGCGCGCCGCAACGTGATGGTACCTTCGAATTTTTCGTCGTAATTGTGCGGCGTGTAAGGCTGCCCTCCGCTAATCGTGGTGAACGGCAGGTCCACGATGGTGTCGAAAGGCGTCGCGCCTTTTTCAAGAGCGTCGGCGTAAACATAAACTTTGAAGGAGCTGCCGACCTGCCGCAGCGCCTGGGTCGCGCGATTGAACTTTGAATCTTCAAAACTGTAGCCGCCGACCATGGCCTTGATTTCGCCGGTGGAATTATCAATGCACAGCAAGGCGCCCTGTGGGCCGGGCTGCTGTTCGAGTTGCACGCGCGCGGTGCTGCCGCGCAACTCTTGCACAGAGAATTGCGCAAGGTCGCCCACCTTCAGCAAGTCCTGTGGCCGCCTGCGGCCGGTCCAGGCAAAATCCGGGGGAGAGAGAATGGCGCGGTACGGGCCAATTTTGATAACCGCGTCACGGTCGCTCACGCTCATCACCAGCCCGGTGACATAACTTCCCTTCTCGATCGCGTGGCGCCAATCTTCGTCCTCGTACGTGTCCAGCTTGCCGAGATTGTCGCGGAGCACGTTGGGCAAATTGCCTTTCCAGCCGTGGCGGCGCTCGTAAGCATGCAACCCGTTGCGCAAGGATTGATTGGCGATGCGCTGGAGGTTGGTGTTCAGCGTGGTATACACGCGCAGGCCCCGTTCATGGACTGCCGCCGTCCCGTACGTTGCTTCGAGGTATTTTCGAACCTCTTCAAAAAAATACGGCGCGAGGTCATTGCGCGGATACTGCACGTGCAGGCCGAGTGGCGACTTGGCGGCGGCAGCTTCTTCTGTTGGCGAGATTTTTCCTTCTTCTTCCATGCGGTGCAGCACCAGGTTGCGCCGCGCCAGCGCGCCTTCGGGGTTGAGCAACGGGGAATATTTCGGCCCGTTGATCATTCCCGCGAGCAGCGCCGCTTCCGGAAGCGTCAGATCGCCGACTGACTTGCCAAAATAAAATTGTGCGGCGGCGGCAAATCCGTAATTGCCATGCGCCAGATACACCTGGTTCGCGTACATGGCGAAAATTTGCGGCTTGCTGTAGCGGCGCTCGATTTGCAGCGCAAGAAGCGTTTCTTCCGCCTTGCGGCGAAAGCTGATGTCGCTGCGGTCCAGAAACAGATTGCCGGCAAGCTGCATGGTGATGGTGCTGGCGCCCCCCGCACGGCGTCCCCGCGTCAGGTGGCGAAGCGCCGCGATGAACATGCGCGGAAAGTCGATGCCCCAGTGCTCTTCGAAGTGCTGGTCTTCGATGGCCGTGACCGCGTTGTAGAGCACCTTCGGGCATTGCTCGTAGGTCATCAAGATGCGGCGCTGCAGCGCGAAGCTGCCGACGAGCTGGCCGTCATCGCCGTAAATCTCCGTGACCACGTTCGGGCGATAGGTTTCGAGCGCGCGAATCTCCGGCAAATCGCTGGCGTAAACGAAAAGCAGTCCGCAGGCGGTGCCAAATAAAATCGAGCATAAAAGGAGAAAGGCCAGCGCGACGCGGTCAATCAATTTGAAACTGCGCAACCGCAGCGTGATCGGGGGAAGGTTCAGCATTGAGAATCATCTTAACGCACAAAAGAATCGCCAACAGAGCTCACATAAACTTGGATGCGGTGGACAAGGAAACAGCGGCGAAATCGCTTATAGTAGAATTTCCAGCCACGGGTGTTCTCGTTCGCAAGCCAAATCGACCGACGGTCCCAGAGGTGGCGCGCCATGTTCCTCCTGTTGCTGTTTGCTACTTTCGCCGTGGCCCTCGGCGTGGCGTTTGCGGTGATGTGGTTGTTCACGAAACCCATCGACAGGGTGTTGCAGCGCATCATCGCGGATGAAATCAGCGCGGCCTGGTCGAAATACATGAAATTCGCGATTCTCGTCGTCGGCGTTTCCACTGGAGTTCCGGTCCACGACCTGGAGAGATACGTCAGCGCAACACTGGGAGGCCGCGAAGTTCAGCCCGCGGCTTCGCTTGGTTTCGACCGCTGGATTTTCGAACTGTATCGCGCCGCCATCGAAACGCTGCAAGGAATCGCCTGGATGCTGCTGGTGTTTTTTGCTTTCGCCCTGATCGCTTACGTCATCGTCCGCATCGGGGAGATGCGCGGCGAAGCAAGAACTATGGGCAAGCCAAGCGACCCCCAAAACTAAGCGCTCACGCCGAAACGAAAGGTCATTTGGTCCCGTAATAGCGCTCGCCGGCGCAGGAGCGGCAAAGCGTGCGCCCGTTCACCACGACTTCGCGCTTGAAATTGATGCCTTCGCCGCACTGCGCACAAACCACGCGCGGGCCTTTGAAGCCAGGAAGATCCTCGGGGGCGACTTCCACTTTTACCCATTGCTTGTCGAAGAGAACTTCGTCGGCGAGCTGCGCGTAAGCTTTTTGCTGCCCGGCTTCTTTAGGGAGTTCCGGAAACATTTCGCGCGCGGCTTGCTTGGAAGATTCTTTCGCCGCAACACGGATGGCGCGGCCGGTTTGTAAGTCTACAAACGTGGCCGCGACTTTGCCCCAGTCGCGGAATTTCAGCGCGCGCTTGCCGAGCCGGCAATTGGCCACCACGGCCACCGCATCGGTGACGCAGCGGTCGATCTCGACGTAAGTCATCAGGCGCTTGCGCTCAGCCACTGGATTGTCAATTCCGAGTTCGCGCAAGCCCAGCATCGCGAGGCGCACGCCAAGAACCTGTCCCGCGCAAAGATGGCCGTGCGCCTGAACGGAAAGTTCGAGGTATTCGTCAAGCGATTTCATGACAAGTTTTGCGCCGAGAGAGACGACTTCTCCGTAGAGGACCAGGGGTGAGGTTGCCGAGCCTCAATAAATGCGAAGATAGTCATAACCAGCGCGAGCGCGGCAAAAACACTGTCGCGAATGACCGTCATGCCAGTGAGCGGTTCGGGAGTGCCGAAGCAGCCGCAATTGATGTCCATGTGGAGAACATAAGCGCGCGTAACAGCCCCCAGGAATCCCAGCATGATCAGCGTCACCAAAGAGGCCCAGATGCGCAGCCGCCAGCCGATCAACAGCAACAGCCCGAGAACAATTTCCGTGAAAGGCAGCGTGTGAGCCACAAAACCGGAAGCTCCCGCGGAAAGGATTTTGTAGGATTCCACTTGCTGGGCAAAAGTCGAAAGGTTCGTGGTAATAGAGAATTTCAGGACGAACATGGGCCACAGATGGGTGTTGGGAAGAAATATTTTGGCGATGCCGGCGTAAACAAAAATTCCGCCAAGAACCAGTCGTCCTATCAGGATCACGGCGCGGCGGAAGTTGAATGGGCTGGATTGCAGCATCTTTGAGTTCTAAAGTTGTTAGTTCTAAGTTAAAAAGAGAAATCGGCAATATTCGTTTTTCTGTTCCTGCCTCGTTTCCGGGTCTCAAGATTCAAACCGATCGTCGTCACGGCTTTCCAGCCCTACTGGCGCGCATGCTTATTTCTGCGAGAGCAGCTGCTCCAGGAATTGCTTCATGGTGTCGTACGTCATGACACCGGCATAGGGGTACGTCTGGCCCTTGCAATGAAAAACGGTGGTGGGCGTCTGGTTCACGCGGTACATCTGGCCGAGCGCGAAGTCCTTGTCAATCAGCGGCTCGAGGGTGCCGCCCTTGACGAGCGCTCGGACTTTGTTCATCTCCGAAGCAGAAAGCACAGCGGCCACGGTGCCGTCCACGTCGCCGGTCTGCTCCCATTTTTCCTGGTTCTGAAACAGGGCCTGCTCCACCGGCTCGATCTTGCTCATCTCGGCCGCGGCCCGCGCGTAACGCGCAGCGATGCGCGAGTAGGCATGCATGGCAAGAGGAAAATCGCGATGAATCAAATAGACCTTGCCCATGCTGACATAATTGTCCATCAGCAAGCGGTTCGTGGTGGTGTAAAGCGTTTTGCAGGCCGGGCACTGGTAGTCGCTGAACACTTCCATGACCACGGGGGCACTCTTCGAGCCGAAAGCTTTATGAGGATCGACGTCCTGGAGCGTGGCAGCCGCGGATTGCGGGGTGGCGAGGGGCGCGGCTTCCGTCGCAAGCGGCGCGGACGGAAGAAGGGGAGGCTGCTCCGCAGAAACTGGAGCAGCGGGGGGAGCCGCGGATATGGGAACAGGGCCGGGAGGAGGCGCGATAGAAGGAGGAGGCAGGTTCTTGTGCAGGGAGGGCAGGAACAGAGCCCCCAAGACGAGCAAAGTTAGGCTAATGATTGCAGCCAGGATGCGCCGACGATTCACTCCATCCTCCAGAAGGCAATCTTATAAAGATGATTCGCCACGAGAGCCAGACAATTCTACCGCGAAATGGTCCGAAATGAGCTTGAAGTGCGTTCGCCCCGGACCGTAAGGAGAACCCTTGCGCGGAGACCGGGCCTCGAATCCGTTGGTTGCCGGAGGATAGCGTTGCTGTTGCCCGACCTTGGCGCTAGGAATTCTGGTTAACGATAACCGACCCACCCCCCCGCGTTTTTCGTAACTGCGCATTCTAAAGGACTTAGGTCCTAGTGTAAGTCTTGTATAATGAGCAGTTCCATGGGGCGCTCGTAACTGCGCATTCTAAAGGGGTTACGCCACAACGTTATCGGACACAGGGCTTAGATTCGGAGACGATGCAGCCCCAGGGTTGCTCAACCCGATTCCCAAAGATGATTCTAATGGAAGAGTTATCTTTTGTCAAGGAAAAGGTGAGGCAGAAGGATGAGGGAGAGCCCTGTAGGGTGTAATGGGATGAAAGAAAAGGCTTTATGTATGCTATAAGAAAACTTGACAATGCCACACTCAACCTGTATACTCGGCGCGATGCTGGGCTTGGAGCGAAAAAAGTAAGCTCTTGAGTTTGCCCCGGAGTGACAACAAGGGGTGAAGGGCAGGGGCAAACAGTTTGAGGAGGCTAAGGGGTTATGAGCAAGATTATCGGAATTGACTTGGGGACGACAAACTCGGTGGTCGCCGTCATGCAAGGCGGCGAGCCGGTGGTGATCCCCAACCAGGAAGGGGCGCGGACCACGCCTTCGGTGGTAGCCATCACTAAGACGGGCGAGCGGCTGGTCGGGCAGGTAGCTAAGCGGCAGGCGGTAACGAATCCCGAAAACACGGTGTATTCGATCAAGCGGTTCATGGGCCGGCGCTATGACGAAGTTAGCGAAGAAATGCGCCGCGTGCCTTATAAGGTGGTCGCGGGGCCGCATCAGGATGCGCGCGTGGATATTTCCGGGAAGCTGTATAGCCCGCCGGAAATCTCGGCGATGATTCTGACCAAGCTAAAGACGGCGGCGGAGGACTTCCTCGGGGAGAAAGTCAGCAAAGCAGTGATTACCGTGCCGGCGTACTTCAACGACGCACAGCGGCAAGCCACCAAGCAGGCAGGGGAAATCGCCGGCCTGGAAGTGGTGCGTATCATCAACGAGCCGACGGCGGCCGCACTCGCGTACGGGTTGGACAAAAAGAACGACGAAACTATCGCAGTGTATGACCTGGGCGGCGGCACATTCGATATTTCCGTGCTGGAAGTGGGCAGCGGCGTGGTGGAAGTGAAGTCCACCAACGGCGACACGCACCTGGGCGGCGACGACGTGGACCAGAAGATCGTGGACTGGCTCATCGATGAGTTCAAGAAGGAGAACAACATCGACCTGAGCAAGGACCGCATGGCGCTGCAGCGGCTGAAAGAGGCTGCGGAGAAGGCCAAGATCGAGCTTTCGCAAATGATGGAGACGGAAATCAACCTGCCATTCATTACTGCGGGGGCCAGCGGGCCAATCCACATGCAATTGAAGCTGACGAGGACGCGGCTCGAGCAGTTGATGAACGACCTGCTCGAACGCTCGATGAAACCGGTGAAACAGGCTCTGGAAGACGCGAAGCTTTCGCCGAACGACATCCAGGAAGTGGTGCTGGTCGGTGGTTCGACGCGTATTCCCAAGGTGCAGACGCTGGTGCGCAACTTCTTCAATGGGAAGGAACCGCACAAGGGCGTGAACCCGGACGAAGTGGTTGCCGTGGGCGCAGCGATTCAGGGCGCCGTGCTGGCGGGCGAGGTGAAGGACATCCTGCTGCTCGACGTGACGCCGCTTTCGCTGGGTGTGGAAACACTTGGTGGCGTGATGACCGTGCAAATCCCGCGCAACACCACGATCCCAACGCGCAAAGTGGAGACGTATTCGACGGCTGCGGACAATCAGCCGGGAGTGGAGATTCACGTCATGCAAGGCGAGCGCAAATTTGCAGCGGACAACCGTTCGCTGGGGAAATTCAAGCTGGACGGGATTCCACCGGCGCCGCGCGGCGTTCCGCAAATTGAAGTGACGTTCGACATCGACGCCAACGGCATCTTGAACGTGAGCGCGAAGGATAAGGCCACGAGCAAGGAACAGAAGATCACGATCACCGCGTCGAGCGGCTTGACCAAGGAAGAAGCGGAGAAAATGCGCACGGAAGCGGAATCGCACTCCGAAGAAGACCGCCGGCGGTTCGAGGAAGTGGAATCACGCAACCGGTTGGATGGCATGGTCTTCCACGCGGAGAAGACGATTCGCGAAAACCGGGACAAGTTGCCGGAAGCGGACGTCAAGAAGGTCGAAGAAGCCCTGGAAGACGCAAAGAAGGCGATGTCCGAGGGTGGAATGGCGCGGCTGCGTTCGGCTACGGAGAACGTGGAGCGGGCGATGCACAAGGTTGCCGAGGAGCTGTACAAGACACAGCAGGCGGCAGGCGCGGCCGCTGGGAGCGGTGGGGGTGGCGGGTCTTCGTCCGGCTCTGGGTCCGGCTCTGGGTCGAGCAGCGGGGGCCAGGAACAGAAGAAGCCCGGCGACGTGATTGACGCCGAGTATGTGGACGTGGACGAGGGCAAGAAGCCGAACTGAAAGTGACTGGTGATTGGTAGTGATTGACTGGTGACTGGTGGGGGGCTCATGTGCGCACCATTTGTAAGTTATCAGTCGTAAGTGCCCGGTGGGGATAGAAGGACGCTTGCTTCTGAGACTTTGTTCCTTCTATCCGACCGGGCACTCAAGGAGAAATAGTCATGGCGGGGCCGCTTTCGCAAATGCCGATGCGTGTTCACCCGGTCCCGAAAGCGGACCGCACGGTTGCCGAGCAGTTTATCGAGCGCATTGACGATGAAACGACGTTTGACCAGATAGCAAAAGCGCAGTCTTCCATGCCGCAGATCGTCAAGCGCGTGACGGAATTAGAGAATTGCCTGTGGGCGTTAGCGGAAGAACTGACGCGGTTCGACGCACGGAACCCGCTGGTGGAACGCGCGAAGCTGTTGCTAAAAAACAGGCTGGAGATTCTGGATTCCAGCAAGCCGCTGCAAGAGGGCCAAGAACAGAGAAGGAAGGATGCGTTGGAAATTCTTGCTTCTCTGTTGCGCGAAGCAAGGTCGCCAGCCACGGAGACGGAGCAAGAGAGGGGCAAAGCTACAGCGGGTGAATAGTATTACGGGGAACGGCAGGGCGTCTCCCTGAAGGAACAATGCAGCGCCCGTTGAGGGGCGCGATGGACGGGCAGCTAAAGAATTTGGCGCCGGAATTGGCGCAAACATGCCGACAACGACGAAAACTGACTATTACGAATTATTAGGCGTGCCGCGGAAGGCGAGCGTGAAGGATATTCGCGCGGCGTTTCGCAAGCTGGCGCGCAAGTACCACCCCGACCTGAATCCCGGTGACAAGGCCGCGGAGGAAAAATTCAAGCAGATCCAGGAAGCCTATGACGTACTCTCCGACTCGAAAAAGCGGCAGATGTACGACCAGTACGGCTTCTACAGCGAGAACCTGCCGGCGGGCGGGTATCCCGGAGGGCAGGCCGGCTCTGCCGAGCCCGGCGTGAACTTCGACTTTAGCGGATTTGATTTCGGTGGCGGAACCGGCGGGGGAGGCGGAGGAGCGAGCTTCCGCGACCTTTTCGGCCAATTTTTTGGCGGGCGCAGCGGTGTGGCCACAGAGCCGGAACACGAACCGGGCGGCGACCTGGAATACCAGCTCGAGATTGATTTCTGGGACGCGGTGCGCGGCGCGGTAAAAAAGCTTTCGATTACGCGGATGGATACCTGCGAGACGTGCCACGGCACAGGCGCGATCGGCTCGCCGCAAACGTGCCCGACATGCCATGGAACAGGATCGATTCAGCAAGCGGCGGGCAAGATGCGTTTCAACGTGCCTTGCACGCGCTGCGGCGGAACGGGCAAACTGCGCGCGGCCTGCAGAACCTGCGGTGGCGAAGGACGCGTGCGGCGGACAGAAACGATTGAAGTGCGCATTCCGGCAGGGGTCGCCAATGGCGGGCGCGTGCGAGTGCCGGGAAAAGGAAATGCCGGAACGATGGGCGCTGCCGCAGGCGATTTGTACTTGCGCGTGGTGGCGCGGGCGCATCCGTTTTTTGAGCGGCGCGGGGACGATCTCTACACGAAAGTTCCCGTAACGGTGAGCGAGGCGACACTTGGCGCGAAGATTGAGGTGCCGACGATTGACGGCCGCTCGCTGGTAAAGATTCCGCCGGGAACCAACAGCGGAAGCACGCTGCGTTTGCGCGACAAGGGCGTTCCCAGCGCGCGAAACGGCGCACGCGGAGATCAATACGTCGAGGTGCAGGTGATCGTGCCAAAGCGCACCGACGAGCGTGTGCGCAACCTGATGAAAGAGCTGGATCGAATTGAGCCAGAGGATCCGCGGAAGGATTTATTCAGTAAGGCGGGAGTGTGAGACGAAGTCATTAGTTGTCAGTTTTTAGTTCTTAGTCAGAAAAGAAGCATCGAGCACTCCTGTTTGGCTGTGACAGTGATTATTGAAAGGCTTGTACAAGGAACTGAAAACTAAGGAGAACAGAGAACTGAAAATGGCTGGACGAGAGAAAAAGCGGGCCAAAGCGGGCTACATGATCAGCTCCGTGGCGGAGCTTTACAAGCTGCATCCGCAGACGCTGCGGTTGTACGAGCGAGTGGGCTTGCTGAAGCCGTCGCGTTCGCAGGGGAACACGCGGCTGTACACGGATTCGGACCTGGAGCGCCTGGAAGTGATTTTGACGCTGGCGCGGGATATGGGCGTGAACCTGGCGGGAATCGAAATCATTTTGAACATGCGCGAGAAAATGATGGAGATGGAGCAACAGATGGGCGAGTTCGCACAAGTCGTCCAGCAGGAGTTGTCGCGGGTGGCGGCATCCTATGCGCGGGAGAGAACGCCACGGCATGCGATTGTGAGAGCGACGCCGAAGGTGGTGCGTACGCAGTCTTAAGTTCTTAGTCTTAATGGTTATAAGTAAAAAATCGGAGAAACTTTTTAGTTTTCTTGCGAAGTATTGAACCCCTCTTACCGGGGTCTGCAGAGGGGCAACGAGGGGCTTCCACAGTTTTCCCAGAGCAGACAGCTTGCCGAGCACGAGTTGCGACCGTATGCTGTCGGCAGAATGAATCAGAGGACGGCCTCAGAAGGCCGTCCCTACAAAAGAGAAGCCGGCGAGGACCGGCGCTAGAAAGAATCGAAGCTCGAATCACATGGCGCTGGACAATTGCACATTGTGCAGAGGAACGGGATGGAAGCTGGTGCCGCGATCGGATGGCGCGGCGGGCAAAGTTGCGGTGCCCTGCGATTGCGGCATGCAAGAACGGGCCGTTCGCGTGATGGAGCGCGCGCGGATTCCCAAGCGCTATGAGCACTGCGATTTTGAGAGTTACGTGACGGACCTGGCTGACGGGAAGACGTGGACGGCGCAGCACGCACAATCGCTGAAGCAAGGCAAGGTACTTACGCAAGGATTTGTGCGGGATTATCCGGGGTCGGCGGAAAAAGGATTGCTGCTGATGGGGCCGTCGGGCGTTGGAAAAACACATCTAGCGGTGGCGGCGCTGAAGGAATTGATTAAGCGAGGACATGCGGGGCTGTTTTGCGATTACCGCGAACTGCTGAAGGAAATTCAGGCGAGCTACAATCCGGCAAGCGAATCCACGGAGATGGGGATTCTCGAGCCGATTCGAACCGCGGAGATCCTGGTGCTGGATGACCTCGGCGCCAGCAAGCCTTCGGCGTGGGTGCTGGACATTATTGGACTCGTGCTGAACGCGCGGTACAACGAAAAGCGCGTGACGATCCTCACCACGAATTATCTTGACGAGACCGCTGCGGGGAGCGAGCCGCCTGCGCGGCTTCCCAGCGGGCAGCGCGTCGCCGTAAAAGAAGATACGCTCGCGGATCGCATTGGCGCGAGGATGCGGTCGCGGCTGTTTGAAATGTGCCGCACCGTGGAAGTGTTCGCGCCGGATTTTCGGCGAGAAGTGCGGCAGGCCGGGCGGGCGCGAGCATAGCCGCGGAATCCAGAAATTTTCTTTTCACCGCATCTCGAAATGTCCAGCCAACCGATTGCAGTTTTGCTGAAAGGCAGCGACCGGCGATCCATTGGACGCTCGAACTTCGTTGTGAAGCTCGTTTTGCGCGCCCCGAAGCGCTTTGCCGAAGTGATTAAATGTCTGTGGAGCGACGACCCAGTCGTCAGGATGAGGGCTGCTGGCCGAAGCGGAGCAGATCGAATTGCGGTGGCATTTGGCGCAGATGATCCCGCGTTTGCCCCTAACGCAAAGCGAAAGACGACGCACGGCAGACGCATTGCAACTCTACCTGGAAGATCGAAGCTCCATTGTGCGGACTTTTGCTCTTCAAGCTTTGGCGGATATTTCTCGAAATGACGCGGAGCTCCGTCCCCGAGTCAGGGAAATCCTGGAGCAAAGTGTGGTTCGCGGGACTGCGGCCATGAAAGCGCGAGCGCGCAAGCTGTTGAAGGAACCGAAAAGCTGAATGCGAATTCCATCCACTTCCGCTCGGCCATTCCAGCACTAATCTCCGGCGCTAGCCCTGTAGTTTCATTGACATAGACGCGATGCGGCGAGTATGCTTTTCAGGTTGCAGCGTACCCCGTGACGTTCGCAGCATTTCCCGTTTGACCGTGTCCTTGTGTCCCGGTCAATCACCTTGCACTAAACCCTAGTAGGGATTCCGCAAGGAATTATGCGACAAAGTGTGGCGCCGCCGAGCGGCTGCCACACAGGAAGTATCTTCTGGAGGCCAACTACCATGTTTTCTGACCACGAGAACCCGTCGAACATCGCGGCCGCAGCAGCCGCAACTGCACCAAGCGCCAACGAAACAAGCACTCCCGAACAGACTGCTCCCCCGGCAAGCGAACCTGTAACGCAGCAAGCCGAATCCGCAAATGGAGTGCCCGCGACTCCAGCGCCTGCGCCAGCTCTCGAAGCGGCCAGCGCGCCTGCAGACGCGGAAGCTGTGGCTGCAGCCGAAGAGGCCGCCGGCTCCGAAGAGATGAGCAAGCTGATGCAGGAGTTCGACGAGAAGCAAGAAGCGGCTGCTTCGCACGAGGTGGTCGAGGTCAAGGTCGTCGCATATACGGAACACGGGGTGGTGGTGGACCTTGGGGGCAAGACAGAAGGGCTGATCCCCGCGGCAGAATTTGCAGAGACGGAAATTCCGCGGCCGGACGCGAACGCCACCATCGAAGTGCAACGCTCCGGCGAGCACAAAGACGGGTACGAGATTGTTTCCTACCAGAAAGTGCTGCGCCGCAGGACGTGGGAAAAAATCGACGCTGCGTTCAAAGCCAAAGAAACCATAACCGGCAAAGTCGTGGATCGCATTAAGGGCGGCTTGGTGGTTGACATTGGAGTTCGCGCGTTCCTGCCCGGTTCGCAATTTGACCTGCGGCCCACACAAAATCTCGACGAGCTGATGGGAACGGAATTGCAGGTGCGCGTAACGAAGCTGAACCGCCGGCGCGGCAACGTGGTAGTGAGCCGGCGCGCAATCCTTGAAGAAGAGCTGCACGTGAAGCGCGCGGCGTTGATGGAAACGCTGAGCGAGGGCCAAGTCGTGCACGGTCACGTGAAAAACGTGACGGACTACGGCGCGTTCGTGGACTTGGGCGGAATCGACGGCTTGCTGCACTTGACGGACATGAGCTGGGGCCGCGTCAAACATCCTTCGGATGTGGTCAAGCCGGAACAAGAACTCGACGTGATGATTTTGAAGTTCGACAAGGAGAAGCAGAGGATTTCCCTGGGGCTGAAACAATTGGCACCGGATCCCTGGGCGGGCGCAGCAGAGAAATATCCTGCAGGCGGCAAGATTCAGGGAACTGTAGTAGGCATAGTGGATTACGGCGTGTTCGTCGAATTGGAACGGGGCATCGAGGGCCTGGTGCACGTTTCGGAGATGAGCTGGAACAAAAAAGTGTCGCACCCATCGAAGGTGGCGAAGGTCGGCGACGCAGTGGACGTGGTCGTGCTGGACATCAAGCCAAGCGACCGGCGCGTTTCGCTGGGAATGAAGCAAGCGCAACCTGATCCCTGGCTGCTTACGGCAGAAAAATATCCGGTTGGAACGGTGATCACCGGAAAGGTTCGCAACATCGCCGAATTTGGCGCGTTCGTGGAAATCGAGGATGGCTTTGACGGTCTGGTGCACGTCGGCGATGTGAGCTGGACGGGCCGCGTAAAGAATCCGCACGAAGTGTTCAAGAAAGGTGAGCCAGTCACGGCGAAGGTTCTGAAAATTGATGCGGAGAACCGCCGCGTGTCGCTGGGCATGAAACAGGTCAACGACATCTGGGGCGATTGGTTCAAGCAGCACAAGGTGGGACAAATTGTGAAGGGCAAGGTTTCGCGCATCGCCACGTTTGGCGCATTCGTGGAATTGGGCGAAAACATTGAAGCGCTTTGCCACAACACGGAGATCGAAGACCGGCGCCGGCGCGACGAGGGCACGGGGGGCTACCGCCCGACCACGGGTCCGCTGAAGAGCGCAGGGCCGCTGGAACCGGGCAAGGAATATGATTTCAAAATCATCAAGATCAGCTCGGAGACGCGGCGAATCGGCCTGAGCTATCGCGCGGCGGTGAAACAGATCGAGCGCAAGGAAATCGAACAGTATCGGTCGGCGTCGAAGTCCTCGTCGACGGCGACGATTGGAGATGCGCTGAAGTCCAAGCTTTCGGCGCGTTAGATTGTGAAAGCCTGACCGGGGGGGACGGCTTTCATAATTTCATTTACCTGCGGGTCATTTTAATGATAGGAAAGGGAGCAATTCGGCGGTACGCCAACTCCTTGTAAACCCATACGCTGCACTGCGCTGGGGCAAAGTGAAGCGGTGGGAGAAGCTGAGGCAGTCCGTTCCAGGACTGTGCGACGAGGCATAGCGAGATGACCAAGCAAACGACATTGACACTCACGAAAGCCGATCTGATCGAGGAAGTCCTGAACGTGACCGAGCTTCCTCGCAAGGAATCCGAAACGATCGTCGAAACGATATTCGACAACATCATCGCGGCTTTGCAGAAGGGTGAAAAGATCGAGATTCGCGGCTTCGGCAGCTTCCGCACTCGCGAGCGCCGAGGACGCGTGGGGCGCAATCCGAAGACCGGAGAAAAAGTGGAAGTGCGTGCCAAGAAAATTCCGTATTTCAAGCCCAGCAAGGAATTGAAAGACTTTGTGAACAACGCCGCCGCACATTCTGCTGCAGGAGACTCGCAGGGCGGTTAGACAACTTTCGATTCTTCGCAGTTCGCTTGCCTTCCTATAGTTCCAGAGAAAAAGAGGTTCCTGTTTTCGAGCACGCTCTCTTGAATCGACACCTGACGTGGTTTCACACCGGCAATTCTGGGTTATTCTGTGCGCGCGTTTTTCCCGGGCAAAGGAACTGTCACGATGGACTATTTGTGGACCCCCTGGCGTTACCAGTACATGGCCAAAGCGGCG
The DNA here is from genome assembly GCA_003224105.1 of Acidobacteriota bacterium. Lineage (GTDB taxonomy): Bacteria > Acidobacteriota > Terriglobia > Acidiferrales > UBA7541 > Acidiferrum. The sequence goes on from QHYL01000264.1 coordinate 22,085, forward strand.
AGCGGCGAGCCACCGGAATGCATTTTTTGCGACGCGGTGGCAAAAAAGAGGGATTCGGAGACGCTGATCGTGCATCGCGGCGCGAAAGCGTTCGTCATACTCAACCGCTTCCCCTACACTTCAGGGCACGTGATGATCGTGCCGTACGCGCACGTGGCGGAGCTGAAACTGTGCGATGCGGCAACATTGAGCGAAATCATGCAGCTCGCGCAGCGCGTGGAGGATGTTTACCGGGCCAGTTACAAACCGGACGGAATGAACCTGGGGATGAATCTGGGCCGCGCGGCGGGCGCAGGCATCGCCGGACACCTGCATCTGCACATGCTGCCCCGTTGGATTGGCGACTCGAACTTCATGACGGTAACCGGGGAAACACGCGTGCATCCGGAAGATTTGAAAACGACGTACGAACGCCTTTCCAAGGCGCTCGCCTAGTCAAGATCATTTGTTCCTTTAGCCAGCGGGCGAAGCCGCGATAAAATACACACTTTCAAAGGATTTCCTGCGGATCAAGGAACGACCGTGGACCTCGAACTGACGGAAGAACAAAAGTTGCTGCAAAAAAGCGTGCGCGAGTTTGCGGAGTCGGAAGTCCGGCCGCTGGCGAAGGAGCACGACGAGACCGGGCATTTTCCACGAGCGTTGTTCAAAAGAGCGGCGGAACTTGGGCTGACCGGGGTGGCGTTTCCAGAGAGCGCAGGCGGCGCGGGCTTCGATCACGTCGGCTACACCATCGTGATCGAGGAGATTTCGCGGTGCTGCGCGTCCACCGGCGTGATTCTCTCCGTGCAGAATTCGCTGTACTGCGATCCGATTCATCGCTTCGGCACCGAAGAACAGAAGAAGAAATTTCTGCATCCATTCACGAGAGGTGAAAAAATCGGTTGCTACGCGCTGACCGAGCCGCAAGCCGGCTCGAACGCCGCGGCGCTGCAAACGAAGGCGGTGAAGAAGGGCGATTCGTATGTCATCAATGGCACCAAGGCTTGGATCACCTGCGGCGGAGCGGCCGACGCGACTATCGCTTATGTGAATACGGACCCCGCCAAGGGCGAAAAAGGAATCACAGCGCTGGTGGTGGAAAAAGGCACGCCAGGATTCAAAGTCGGAAAAGAAGAAAAGAAGCTGGGCATCAATGCAACCGCGTGCTGCGAGCTGGTCTTTACGGATTGCGCGGTGCCGGTAGCCCATCGCATCGGGAACGAAGGCGAAGGCTACAAAGTGGCGCTCTCGACTTTGGATGGCGGGCGCATTGGCATCGCCGCGCAAGCCACCGGCATTGCGCAGGGCGCGTTCGAAGCCGCTTTGAAATATTCGCAGGAGCGTTTGGCCTTCGGCCACCCGATTTCTCAGTTTCAGGCGATTCAGTTCATGCTCGCCGATATGTCCACCGAAATTGATGCCGCCCGATTGCTCAACCGCAAAGCTGCGTGGAAGCAGGAAACCGGCGCGCGCTTCAGTATGGACGCGGCGATCGCGAAACTCTTCGCCAGCGAAATGGCCACGCGCGTCACCCACAAAGCCATTCAGATTCACGGCGGGAACGGCTACAGCCGCGAATATCCCGTCGAGCGCAACTACCGCGACGCGCGCATCACCGAAATCTACGAAGGCACCAGCGAAATCCAGCGCCTCGTGATCTCCTCTTGGGTTCTTAGGTCTTAGCCGCGCCGTAGTATCCTGACGACGTGCTTGAACTAGACGGCGGACTGGAATTTAACGCGGCGCGGGCGGAAGAAGAGTTCTTTGCAGCTCTCCCGGCGCGGCCTGCCGTTTGCCTGATTGAACCCCGCGAAGAAAAGGCTGAGCCGTTTCTGATTCGCACGCAGAACCTGCAAAGGCGATTGCAGCGCCTGCTTGGCGTTGCTGATCCAACAAGCAAACGCCTTAATCTGCGTGACTTTGCGCGAGGCATCCAGTACCGATTGACCGGCTCACGCTTCGAACAGAACCTCACTTACTATCAGCAGGCCAAAATGTTTTTTCCGAACAGATATCGGAACCTCATGCGCTTGCGTCCTCCCGCGGTGCTCAGAGTAAATCTGCAGAATGCCTACCCGCGGTGTTACGTGACGCGCAAAATCCAACTGAATCAAGACGGAGCGCCGGCCTCAGGTTCCTACTACGGCCCATTCCCTTCCCGCCGTGCCGCGGAGGCTTTCGCCGAGCGCGTGCTCGACCTATTCAAAGTGCGCCGCTGCCAGATCAAGATTCGGCGCGATCCGACGTTTCCGGGCTGCATTTATTCGGAAATGAAAATGTGCCTCGCCCCCTGCTTTGCAGGCTGCACGAAAGAAGAATACGATGTCGAGGTAAATCGCCTGGTGCAATTCCTTGAAACCAGCGGCGGATCGCTAAGGATCGCCTACGAGGAAGACCGCGAAAAGGCCAGCGAGCAACTGGATTTCGAGCGTGCGGCCGCGCTTCACAAAAAAGTGGAAAAACTGGATGAAGTCCTGCGAGGGCAGCCGGAAATCACGCGGCGGATTCAGGACTTGCACGCTGTGATTTTGCAGCGCGCCGGGGAAGAGAAAGCCGTCGGCGTCTTCGCCGTATCTGGCGGCCGGCTGGCCGAGCCATTTTTTCTCCGCTTCGCGGAAATCGCCAGCCGGCCACGCTCGGCGGAGCAAATCTTCCGCGATTACCTGGAATCGCCCGCAAACATGGGCAACGGCGATCTTGCCGAACATCTATCGCTCGTCTCGCGCTGGTTTTACAGCAAGCCGCGCGAGGGAGAGATTTTCTTCCGCGAAAAAGACTGGCCTTATCGTAGGATTCTTCGAGCCTGTTCGCGATTGCTGGCTCCCAGCGCCGGCGAACCCGAGAAAAATCCGGGGCCGGCGCCATCAGGCGAAGGAGCGTCATGACCAAATCCGCCACAAAAGAAGGAACCATGCGATACGCGCAAAAGTTTGCCGGGCGCGCGGCGGACGGCCACTTCCGAGAAACGCAGAGAATGGAGCTCTCTTCGCTAGGCATCGGAACCTACCTCGGGCAGCCCGACGAGAAAACCGATGTCGCTTACACTGCCGCGATTGTCGCTGCCGTGGAGAACGGAATTAACGTCATCGACAGCGCCATCAATTATCGCTTTCAGCGCAGCGAACGCAGCATCGGCGCGGCGCTTCAGCAGCTTGCCCCGAAAGGCTTTACGCGCGAAGAAATCGTGGTGTGCACCAAAGGTGGTTACCTGACGCCCGACGGCTCGATGCCCGCCGACCCCAACGAATATTTTTTCCGCGAATACATCCAGCATGGAATTTTCAGCGCCAAAGA
>QHYL01000487.1 GCA_003224105.1 Acidobacteriota bacterium
AAGGGAGCGGGCCCGGATCGGAGTTTGTGCGGACGAAGCGGTCGCGCCGCGCGGCGGCATGCTGTCCGGGGAGCACGGAGTCGTAGCGCGAGAAAGGGGCTAATGCCGGTTCGAGCGCGACGTTGCGCGGGCCAGTGCGGCGCTCGAGAAGGGCGGCCATGTCCACCCGCCAAGAATCGGCCGCCAGCGTGCGCTCAGCCGGAGTGAACTCAACGCGGGCGAGCTTCTCGGCTTCAGCGAAAGTGGCGGGAGAAACCTCAGGACCGACGGCGGGACCGGTACCGAAAGCCGAAGGCGCGCCGGGAGGCGGTTGCGAAGGCTCTTGTGGCTTGGCTTCTGCCTTTAAAGAAACAGCGGCGCCGAGAAAACCGAGTGACACTTGCGCGAGGAATTGCCTGCGGGGATTTGGCATGAGCCCTCCGTCGGGAGCGGGAAGCATTGTATCTAAGTCTCGGAGACTGCGCAGGGTTCGGAAAAATTCCTGCCACGAGACCAACCAGGATGCTTAGGAAGGGTGCGAGTTTTGTGCTTTAGGCTCCGCGATCTGTTGTTTGTCGTCTACGGAGAAAAGCAGATAGTTCTTGAAACTATGGCGGCGATGAGAGGGCCAGCCTCTCCACGCATGAAAGACTTCGGCGACTTGCGGCAACCGCATGTCCACATGGGACTGGAAATGCACGGGGCCATGGGCGCCTGTCAGGAAACCGAAGCCGCGGAGTTTACACGTTTTCGCATCGCGGTGCTGTTCTATTAGCGCGTCACCGGCAAAAACTAGGAGCGGAACAGAACCGACTCCCGCTGGAACATTTTGACCGCTAGGAAGAGCGCCGCCGCAGCATAAACGCACGTAGACACAAAAATTATCGCAATGTAGTTCCAGTGGTAAGTCCCGATAACCAGCTCCTTACATAGAAGGCTGACGTTGAGAACGGGAACGAGGGCAAGTTTCAAGTTGAGTTCGACGCCGGGGAGCATGGCGGCGATTGCAGGAAGTACAACGAGAAAAATCATGGGTGTGATGTAGCTTTGCGCTTCCTTGTAGCTTTTCGCAAAAGAAGCGACGGTGAGGAGAACCGAAGCGAAAAGGACGGCTAGCGGAATGGCCATGATGAAGACGGAAAGAGCCGCGCCGAATCCGATGTGAAGCGCGGTATCCGACTCGCCCGCCTGGATTGGCTTGGTGTGCAGGGTGTTGACGATGGCAAACGAAATGGCCATCGAAATGACGGAAAGCGCGGCCGTAACCAGAGCGGTAGTAAGGACAAGCAGGAATTTCCCGAGGACAAGATGCGCGCGCGAGATGGGGCTAGAGAGAATGGTTTCCATTGTGCCGCGCTCTTTTTCACCAGCGGTCAGGTCCATCGCGGGATGCATTCCTCCGTTAAAGCACAGAAACACCACGATGTAGGCGATGAAGCCGCCGAAGAAGAGCGCGCCACCTGATTTTTCAGGTGGCGCGACATTGTGAGGTTTGATTTCGAACGGTTTCAGGACGGCGACGGGTAAATTCCTGGCAGCGAGGCGGTCCTTTATGACGGAGTCGCGGTAGTCGTTAAAATACTTTTCGATTTTGTCTTTAGCGGTCTCGGACTTGAGGTCACCTTCATAGTCGTGAATCAGGATGGTTTGCTCATTTTGCTCCTCGAGGTTGCGCTCAAAAGCTTCCGGGATTTCGACAACAACAGGGACCTGCTTGTTGACGACTTGCTCTTTCCAATTGGACTCCAGCGGAACGATCTGGATTTTTGGCACCCTCTTCAGACCAGCGAGCACGGCAGGTGAGTCTTCGCCACCGATGACCATAACCTGGGGTGTCTCTTCTTTAGCTTTTCCAATCAGCGCGGCGATTGCAGCGCCGAAACCAACACTCACGAGAGGGAAAAGGACCAAGGGCACAATAAACATGGTGATGAGGGTGCGCCGGTCGCGCAGGGCCTCGGTCAACTCCTTCTTATAAACGATGCCAATGTTACGCGCAGACATGTCAGAGGGCCTCCGCAGGGACGTAATGAGGGGCGACAATTTTGACGAAGATTTCTTCGAGATCGTTCTCGGAATAGTTCTGGCGAAGCTGGGCGAGCGTGCCTTCGGCAAGGAGCTTGCCCGACTGGATGATACCGATGGTGTCGCAGAGCTTTTCGACTTCGCTCATCACGTGCGTTGAAAAAATGACAGTCTTTCCGCGGTCGCGGCACTCGCGGATGAAGGCAGTAATAGTGCGCGCGGTCATCACATCGAGACCAATGGTCGGCTCGTCAAAGATCATGACGGGAGGATCATGCACCAAAGTCCGCGCGATGGAGGTTTTCTGCTTCATGCCAGTGGAAAGTTTGTCGCAGCGGCGGTCGCGGAAACCGTTCATGTCCAGGCGATTGAAAATGTCGTCAACGCGCTTCTTGAGCGTAGCCTCGTCAAGGCCGTTCAGGCGGCCAAAGTATTCGACGAGCTCCTGGGCCGTCAGGCGCGGGTAAAGAGCGGTGGCGGTGGACAAGAAGCCGACATTGGCGCGGACCTTTTCCGGCTGCTCCACGACGTCATAACCGCAGACGACGGCGGTACCGTCCGTCGGCTCCAGGATAGTCGCGAGCATCCGGAGTGTGGTGGTCTTGCCGGCCCCGTTGGCGCCCAGCAGGCCATAGATTTTGCCGGGTTGGCAGGTGAAACTGACGTTGTCCACGGCGCGGATTTCACCGCGCTTTTTGTCCTGGAACCGCTTGGACAGGCCACGAGCTTCAATCATCGGCAATCCCCGATTTGAAAATCGAAAAACAGGACACAGAGCTTCTGTGTGTACTACGCAGGAAACCCAGGAATATTACAGGACAGATCCTGCGCCCGCCAGAGCTTAACCCTTGTGACAGGCGGGGCACTGCTTGGCATCAAACTTATCGGGGCTCACCCGAAACATGTTGTTGCACTGAATGCAAACGCGGTGGAGAACTGAACTGGAGACGCGCTTGAGCGTAGGCGAACCCTTTGAAGCGGAAGGACTGTTTTTGGGGCTAACGGTCTCGGCTGTCATGGCCCGATATTAACATGCTGGAAACAGCCAGCCAATTGTCGGCATCCCCATGCTGGGCCGGGGCATCTGTCTTTATATGGGACAACGGGGACAAGCTGTCAGCGTTTATCCTGCATTGCGGGTGTGTTTACGTAGGGCATGAAGCATAGAGAAAGGCGCGCTGCCCTTGCTAGAATGAAGTATCTTGGAACCTTCCAGGTAAGGGACGGGCTAGCCACCGACAAATTGGCGGATCTTTCTCGAGGGGGAAGGATTTCTACGCCCGGGAGCGCCAACGGCGAAAACGCGCGGAATAATGACTGATGGATCGAAAGCTGCGAAACCGGATTTCTCTCTTACTGCTCTTGGCGGTAGTGGTGGCTGTTGGCCTGATCAAGCTGAGCGGGCGGAAGCCCGCTCCGAAGATTTCCGCGGTTACGCCCGTGCGGGAAAACCTGATTTCCTCCATCAACAGCAATGGAAAAGTCGAGCCGATCGCGCCTTACGTAATGCGCGCAGAGCTGGATACGTTCGTTGAAAAGGTTTATGCGAGCGAAGGACCGCAGGTGAAGAAAGGACAGTTGCTACTGGAATTGGATGTGAAGGACGCGGCGGCACGGCTTGCCGAAACGCGCGCGAAGCTGCTGCAGGCGGAGGATGATTTGCGGGCCTCCAGGGCGGGCGGAAAGGCGGACGAGGCAGCGAAAGTGTTGGGTGACTTGCAGAAGGCGCAAGCGGAGCGCGACCGGTTGCAGAAAAATCATGACGCCCTTGCACATCTAATCGCGCAGCAGGCCGCAACAAAAGACGAACTGGCCGCCAATGACCTGGATTTGACCAAAGCACAGGCGGAAGTCACGCGGCTCACCGCCGCGAAGCAGGAATTCGACCGCAGCGTCAAGCTGGACGGCGACCGCGCGACACTGCAGGTCGAACAACTGAAAAACGAAGTTGCTGCGCTCGAGGAAAAAGTGCGCCAGGGCCGCATCACTGCACCCGTTGATGGAACCTTGTATTCCCTTCCTGTAAAAACCGGAGACTTTGTGAAGGTGGGCGATTCACTGGCGGAGATGGCGGACCTGCACAAAGTGCGCGTGCGGGCGTTCATTGATGAGCCGGACCTGGGCGGGCTGGAAGAGAACGAGCCGGTGAGAATTACGTGGGATGCGCTGCCCAACAAAACCTGGTTGGGCAAAACCGAGATCATTCCTAAGCAGGTGGTGCAGCGGAATACGCGGAGCGTGGGTGAATTGTTGTGTTCGATAAACAACGACGAGTTGGAACTGCTGCCGAATATCAATGTTAACGTGCGTATCAATTCGAGAGAGCGCCTTGGTGTGCTGTCGGTGCCGCGGGGAGCGGTGGAAGTGGAAGCCGGGCGGCGCTACGTGTACGTGGTGAAATCGAACCAACTTGGGGTAGGCAAATCCACACTGGAAAAACGTGAGATTCGCGTGGGCATTGCAGACGCCACCAACTACGAGGTGGTCAGCGGCCTGCAAGAGGGGGAACTGGTGGCCCTACCAGGAGATGTGGACTTGCGGGATGGCATGTCCGTGATTGTAGTGAGCACATCCGCCGGTGATTACCCGAGACGGACGCATGGTTAGAAGGGCCAAGCTCACATTCACAGCGTTGCTCCTGGCGGGCATGTGCTTCGCCGCGGCCACAGTGAAGCACGACGAGGACTTGGACGAAGCGCGACGAGCTTTTGAAGCCAGCGATTACACGAAGGCCATCCAGGTGTTACAGGCGGCAGCAGCCAAAGAACCTACGAACGGCGACATTCAGTTGTTGCTGACCAAGAGCTATCTGGAACTGCAGGAACACGACGCGGCTATTCGCAGCGCAGAGAAAGCCGTATCGCTTGGCCAACAGAACTCGATTTATCACGAGTGGCTGGGCAGGGCTTACGGAGAGAAAGCAGATCACGCGGCGTGGCCTCCGACGAAGATATCGCTAGCCAAGAAAACGGGAAGAGAATTTGAGACAGCTGTGCAACTCGACGGAAAGAATTTTTCGGCGCGCCAAGCGCTCATCGAATTTGATTGCAGCGCTCCCGGAATCGTGGGTGGAGGAGAGGACAAAGCGGAACCGCACATCAAGGAGCTAATGGAGCTAGACGCCGCGGAGGGCCATTACGCCATCGGGAATTGCCGCCGGCAAAAGAAGGACTTTGCAGTAGCGGATGAGGAGTTTACGAAAGCTCTGGAAAGCCGGCCAAAATCACCGGAGCTTATCTACGACATCGGCGACTTCGCCGTGAAACGCGAGCAGCCGGAGCGGTTGATGGCCGTGGCTGAAGCCGGAGAACACGCTGCACCGAATGATCCGCGGGGCAAGTTTTACCGCGCCGTTGGCCTAGTCCTGCAAAAAGAAAAACTGGAAGAAGCTGAGCGCCTGCTGCGTGAATATGGGAAGAGAGCGCCAAAAAGGAATGGCTACCCATCCCCGGCAACAGCACACGCCTGGCTGGGGCGCTTGTATGAAAGCAAGAATGACCTCGCAGGCGCGAAGGAAGAATTTGAGAACGCCCTCCGGTTGGATCCCAGAAACAAAATAGCTCAGGAAGAGTTGAAGAAGATCAAAAAAGGCTAAGCGTTTTCTCCGGTTTTTTCTAGTTTCTAGCGGGATAGACAGCAATGGATATCCGGGAGACCGTAACGGTAGCAATCGATGCGCTGCGCGCAAACAAGTTGCGAGCGATGCTGACCTCGCTCGGTGTCATCATCGGAAGCGCCTCCATCGTCCTGGTGGTCACCGTGGCCCTTACGAGCAAGAGATTCGTGCTTTCCCGGATCGAGAGCATCGGGTCGAACCTGGTATGGGTGGAGTTGGTACAGCGGCCGGATAAGCCGCAGCCGCTGAGTTATGAAATGACGCTCGACGACATGGAGGCCGCCAAGAGTATTCCACATGTGATTCAGGCTGCGGGAACGCGCGAACTCCCTATGACCGTGATTGCGGGTGGAGCGGAGCGCCCTGTAAGCATGCTGGGAGTTACAGACGGCTATCAAGCCATACGGCGAGTGCTCATCCTTCGCGGGCGGTATCTCGACTCGGTGGACATGGAGATGCGGAGTAAAGTCTGCCTCATCACTCCGCAACTTTCCGAACGAATTTTTGGACAGGACAATCCGATCGGAAAAACCGTTCGTATGGGAGAGCTGACGTTCACAGTGATCGGCGTATTCCGCGAGCGGGCCGAGACTCTCGACCTTTCCGACCTTCACGAAAATTCCGTCATCGTGCCCTTCACGGTGATGAGATTCTTCACCGGCCAGGAATTCGTGCGTTTGCTGGATGTACAAGCGGATAATGCGGAAGACGTTCCGTTGGTCCAACGACAGTTGGGGCTACTGTTGCGGAGCCGGCATCCGGCTGAGGCGGAGTACAAAGTGCAAACGCTTAATGCAATCCTTGGTATCGCCAAGCAAATCTCGCTGGCGTTGACAATCGTATTGATTGTTATTGCGGCCATCGCGTTGTTGATCAGTGGGATCGGGATCATGAATATTATGCTGGTGACTGTTACGGAACGGACGCGGGAAATCGGGATCCGCAAAGCGATTGGCGCCGCCAGGCGCGAGGTCATGTACCAGTTCTTGATTGAATCGTTCGTGATCAGCGGGGGAGGGGCCGTGATCGGGATTCTGATCGGTATAGCCATTCCGGTGGCCATCCAAATGCTTTTCTTGCCGGCAAATTTACGCGTGCCCGTCTCCGGCTTAAGCGTAATCATCGCTTTTGTTGTTTCGTGCTCTACGGGACTTTTCTTTGGATACTTGCCGGCAAACCAAGCGGCGAGCCTGCAGCCCGTGGAATCATTGCGATATGAGTGAGCAGGAATCAGAGAATAGTTTAAGTACGATCAAGGAGCTTGAAGATGCGACTGCTTCAAACCTTTCTAGGCGTTGCGACGCTGGCGATCTTTTGTGGGGCTGCTGGAGCGCAAGAGAGTCCTGCGGCTAAACCGGCGGACGCAGGCGCGCAAACCACCAGCCCTGCGCCAGCCGCATTGACTCTGAAGCGCGCCATCGAACTGGCACTGCAGAACAGCAAAGAGATTCAAGTGGCGAAGATTCAGGCCAGCGTCGCGGATCATGCGGCGCAAATCTCGAAAGCACAATTTATGCCAAACCTCTACGCCGGTTCCGGCGCGGGTTACACGAACGGCATACCGGAGACGCCGGGAGGACGAGCGCCTTCGGTGTTTAACGTGACGTATACAGAGCAGGTCTTAAACGAACCATTGCGCGGTCAGGCAAAGGAGCAGCAAGAGCAGGCCAAGGCGCAGAAAATCGCTCTGGAGGACGCGAAGAACAACGTGATTACGCGGACGGCGATGGCCTACCTGGAACTTGGAAAGGTGCGACATTCGCTGGAACTGTTGCGCACAGAACAAGACAGTGCGGAGAAAATCCTTCAGGTCACCCAGGAACGGGAAAGCCAGGGATTCGAATTGCGAGTGGAAGTCACCAAAGCGCAGTTGATCAAGGCACGCGTCGCGCAGCGCATTTTGCTACTCGAAGAGCGAGAAGACGAACTGGAAGTTTTCTTGAGATACCAGATGGGAATGCCTGAGACCCAAGCCATAGAGGTTACTCCAGAAGACCTCCCCGGAGAAGCGGAACAAGCGGGCGACAATCTGATCGCAGCGGCGCTGACGAGCAACACCGATTTGCGCCTGGCAGAATCCGACGTGCGCGCCAAAGAATTCCGGCTGAAAGGAGAACGGCGCGGATACTTCCCCACCATGGAACTGGTTAGCATCTACAGCGTGCTCGCAAAGTTCAACAACTATTCAGAGTTCTTTAGCCACTTCCAACGGAACAACTACAACGCCGGGATCGATGTGCACGTGCCGATCTTCAGCGCTCAAGTCAGAGCGAATGTCGGGCTGGCGCAGGTCAATCTGGATGCCGCAAAAGCCACGCTAACAAACAAAAGAACCGAGCTTACCGCCGATGTGAGGCAGAAGACGCGGCGGGTCCGCGAAATGGATGCGACAAAAGAGGTTGCGCGCCTTGAACTGCAGCTC
>QHYL01000709.1 GCA_003224105.1 Acidobacteriota bacterium
ATTCTCGATGGCCGCGGCGCGAAGATTCCAAAGTATGAAGCGGGCAATTTTGTGAAGCCCACCATTCTGGACGGGCTTCCTTCCACCAGCCAGCTTGCTCACACAGAAATTTTTGGCCCGGTACTCAGCCTCATCCACGCCAATTCGATTGACGAGGCCATGGAATTTTTGCGCCATAGCCCATACGGCAATCAGGCTTCGCTCTTTACCACCAGCGGCTCCGCCGCGCGCAAGTTCCGTTACGAGGCGCCCGCCGGCAATATCGGCATCAACATCGGGGTTGCCGCGCCGATGGCTTATTTCCCCTTCAGCGGATGGAAGGAAAGCTTTTTCGGCATTCTTCATGGCCAGGGACGCGATGCCGTGGAATTTTTCACCGAATCGAAAATCGTGATCGAGCGCTGGTCGCGCCAGGAAACCCGCAAGTTCTGAAATTTAGAGGAGCATTACTTCTTGTCCGGCGGGAAACCACTTTTAATGAGACCGGAGGCAAGAACATGATCAAAAAAGCTGAAATGTGTATNNNNCAACAGATGCTTAAAGATGATTTATCGCTGCCCTTCGCGCCAACTAGTTTTGATTACGATGCAGACAAGAAGAAAATTCGAGTATCGGTGCAAGTTGACCCTGCGCTACTCAACAAAATGAGCGCCAACCAACTAACCAAGACACTTGAAAGCCGCGCGACAAGCCTCTGTGTGGCCCCAGGGCTTGCGGATGGGAATTTCTCATACATGTTCTCGATACAGCCTCCCAAGGAGTACTGCGCTATAAGATTTTTCACGCTAGCAGCGGATTCTTCAGGCCATCTCGAACCGAAAGATGTGGCAACGTTTGAGGATGGGAAACTGAATATAAGATGAGGTACTAAGACCATGACAAATCCGGAGAAAGTCTACGACTTTTTGAAGAAGAATATCCGGAATGGATTCTGTGACGACTGCTTGGAGAAGAGAGTTGGTGTAAACCGTCACGAAGTGAACACAATCGCTTCGACGCTGGCATTGTTTCCGAAAGAATTTACGAGGGTCTCGGCTACTTGCCCTCAGCAATGCAGCAGCCGCGATAAGTTAGTGACACAGGCGATCTGAATTCAATGCCCACTAAACCCTTAAATCTCGACGTTCACGAGCAAATCGAATGTGCGCACACCCTCGCGTCGCGTTTCTATACGGATCCCGCGATTCTGGAAATTGAAAAATCGCGGATTTTCCGGCGCACCTGGCAGCTCGTCGGGACGCTCCATCAGTGCTGCGGCGAAATAAATGGAACCAGGCGCACCATCTCCGACCCCGAGAGTTTCTTTACCGTGGATGTTGTCGGCGAGCCGGTCATCGTTGTACGCGACAAGCAAAGCGAACTCCGCGGCTTCAGCAATGTCTGCCGCCATCGCGCGGGCCCCATCGCGCTCGGTAGCGGCTGCAAAAATGTCCTGCGCTGCCAATACCACGGCTGGACCTACACCCTCGACGGCCGCCTGATTGGTACGCCGGACGTCGATGGCGTCGAGTTTTTCGATCGCACCACCATGGGCATGGTGCCGCTGCGCTGCGAAACTTGGGGCCAATTCATTTTTGTCAATTTCGATCTTCAAGCCGAGCCGCTTTCCGCCTACCTGGGGAAGATCCCTGAGCAGGCCCACGGCTTCCAATTCGAGGGCCTGGACTTCGCGGAGCGCCGCGATTACGTCATCGACTGCAACTGGAAGGTTTACGTCGACAATTATCTCGAGGGCTACCACATCCCCATCGCGCATCCCGGCTTAATGAAGGAGATCGACTACGCGAAGTACGGCACGGACACGTTCCGGTATTACTCCCAGCAATTCGCGCCCATTCGCACGATGAAGCCCGAAGACGCCGGCGACCGCCTCTACGCGCCGGGAGCCGGCTTGCAGGACGCGCTATATTTCTGGATTTTTCCCAACCTCATGCTCAACATTTATCCCGACAACATTTCCACTAACGTGATCGTGCCGCTCTCCCACGAAAAAACGCTGACCATCTTCGAGTGGTTCTTTCACGACGTGGCTTCCCAGAAGAGCCGCGAGCGCATCCAGCGCGCCGTCGCCTTCAGCGATGAAGTGCAGCAGGAAGACATCGGCCTCTGCGAAAACGTCCAGAAGGGCTTGCGCTCCTCCACTTATGACCGCGGACGCTATTCTGTGAAGCGCGAAAACGGCGTCCACCATTTCCACATGCTTTTGAACGAATTCATGGCTAGACCATAATCGGCCCCGGATGCTCCCTTGATTGTTCTCCTCATGGGCCCGGCTGGATCGGGCAAAACCACGGTCGGAAAACTTCTAGCGGCCCAACTCTCTTGGGAATTTGCCGATGGCGACGACTTTCACCCTCCGGCCAACATCGAGAAAATGTCGCGCGGTATCCCGCTCACCGATGAAGACCGCCTTCCCTGGCTAAGATCTATCCGTGAGGCAATTCTGCAATGGCAGGCCCAGGAAAAAAACGCCGTCATAGCGTGTTCCGCCTTGAAGCGCAGTTATCGCGTCTTGCTGGGGATCTATCCCAACGCGAAGAACATCAAACTGGTCTATTTGAAGGGCTCCTATGACCTGCTGCTCGAACGGCTGCAATCCCGAAAGGGCCACTACATGAAGGAACAGATGCTCGCCAGCCAACTTGCGGATCTCGAGGAACCAGAAGATGCGCTCATGATCGACGTGTCAAAATCGCCCGAAGAAATCGTCTCCGAAATCCGCAAAGAACTGAGTATGTAGGCCATAAGACAAAACAGCCCCACACTCCTTCTTGTTCTGGCCAAAAGCTTATGA
>QHYL01000710.1 GCA_003224105.1 Acidobacteriota bacterium
GGCTTGAACCGCCAGATAATATTTGCCGGGGAGCAGGTGGGCAAAGCGATACACTCCCAGGTCGTTCGTCAGCATTTGCGCCCGAACAAATTTTGCACCGCCTCCTCGCGTAAAATCGGAAGCAATCAATAGCACTTGAGCGCCGCGCACTGCCTCACCACGTTCATCCATCACCCGGCCGTGAATCACCGCCTGCGGATGCAACCGAAAGACCAAGTGCTCGGAATCCCGCCCATCACCAACGGCAATGCCAACGAAAAATGCACCGTGCTGGTTGTAACCTTCGTGCACGTAGCCCGGCGCCGTAGCATTGAGTACGTATTTCCCCGGTTGGAGTCCAGCGAACACAAATCGACCATCGTCCCCCGCGGTGGTAGTGGTGGCGTCGTTGCCGAGCGAAATCGTAACTTGTGCGCGCGGCACAGGGCCATTGGTCACGGCATCCACGACCACGCCACTGATGCGATATCCGGCCGCAACTTGGTGTTGCGGATTCACCTGAGCAGGAAAGGACAGCAGCGCCAAAATAAGAAAAGGCACAATCATTGCGGTTCCTCTTCCTGCTGCTGCACTTCTGCGACGACGGTGACATTTGCCCGGGGCCCCAGAGTCACCTCAGTTGCATGCGCAAGATATCGCTCCATCACCGTTGGATTGTGAAACTCCAGATTCTCAGCGCCTCTCATTGCAATCACGTAGTACGTGCCCGGCGCCAGATTGCCTGTGGATAGCGAAGAGGCCGATCCGAGGAACCGAGATCGCTTCGGGTAGTCCGCAGAGAAAAGGAGCACACCGGCAAAAGCTGGCTGAGCGTTTTCTGTGACTTTCACAGTGAGTTGGGCGCCGTCATCACGCAGCGTGACTTCGATGGGCGGCAGCGCCGCAACCGGAGAAACAGTCAAATCGTCATGCAAAAGATCCTCGCTGCCGCAGCGAAGCGAAGAGACGTACCAAGGTCCGGTCGGCCCTGCGTCTACAGTATAGGTGTCGGGGGCTAACCCCTCGAATCGCGTGGTTGCTCTCCGGTCGCCCGGAGCAGGAGGCACCATGATCGCTGACGAGAAGCCGGAGAATTCGTGAGAGGTCATTTTAATAAGGACCTGATGCAGGCTATTCGCCTCGTTGTTGCCGGACGTTTCATCACGCACCTGGACACCAACCGAGGTTCCAGTTCCTAGCGCTATGACAAGCCCGGAAAGGTCGCCGTGGACCTGCAAGGGAAGCGCCGCGGTCAGCGGCGGACGTTCCTCATCGGCAAGGGCGAGCAGCCCGCTTGCTGTGTTTCTTAACGCGGGACGCAAATTTGCGGTAACGTGCAGCATGTAGGGGCCGGCAGGAACTCCTCGGATCTGAAATTGTCCCGTTTTCCGATTGATGTGAACGCTCTTCTGCGCAAAATCTCCTGAGGTGTTCATCAGCATGAGATTGAAACCGCTCTCCGGATCAGCACCGTGCACCACCCCTGAAACCTCAAACAGGTGCTCCCGGCTCAAGGCCTGTACGATGTGTACATGAGCACCGGGCCGAACCTCGATGATAGTGGCGGACCTCCGATCGTGGACTCCGGGATAGAATTGTGCGCCGTACCCCTGCTCCTCTTGCTCTTTCGAACTGAGCTGGTAAGTAGTGGACCAACTGTTGGTCGAGGTGAAAAACAGATAGTAGCGGCCTTGCCGCAGATCCGCGAGGCGGAAGTTTCCCTCATCGTCGGTTGCGGTGTCCCTAAGAGTCACAAGCTGCCTCTGCCCATTCGGCGTTTGCCACTGTTGGGCTCTTACCGTGACACCCTCGAGCGGCTCGCCGTTCTCGTTCTTAACTTCCCCATAGATGATTGCTTCCGGCATCAGCTTCAAAACTACTGGTTCGTTTCGAGCCGCCTGAATCGGTGGCCGCATCGGTATCGAAAGCTCCCGGTCATTGAAGAATCCCGGCTTCCTGGCAACCGGCGAGTAGGTTCCTGGCGGAAGGTCGGCAAAGGCAAATGTGCCATCGGAGGCAGTAAACTGGGCCTTTCGCTCTGGCGCGTAAATTTGCACGAGAGCGTCGGCAACTGGCTCTCCTGTAACACCGTTGACGACTCTTCCACGAAGTTCGACGGGTTCTGACGCGGTTTGTTGTGCCAGGGCACAAGGCATCCGAAGATGCCAGACCAAGGGCAGGCCCAGAAATACAAAGAGGCAGAAACGGGA
>QHYL01000488.1 GCA_003224105.1 Acidobacteriota bacterium
AAAATGAACACCACCGCCAAAAACTGCTCTTGTCCTGTAATGTTTATCGTCCGGCCAAGCAAATGTACTGGATAGTCCGAGAGCACCTTATCCTCTCCTCCCGGCTGGGCTATTCCACATCGTAGGAAGCCATTGTGACTGGTTAGGCCTTCGGAAATCAAGGCGTTAGCTCAATTAGGCACCCCCGAATTTGCGGCCCCTGCCACCTTGCCGTAGACTTAACCTCTCGAATCGAGGGGCCTTCCATGCTTGTCGTCATGCAGTCCCATGCCACCGAGGAGCAAGTTCGCGTTGTCTGCCAGCGCATCGAAAGCCTTGGCCTCAAAGCCCACCCGATCCCCGGGTCTCTTCGAACCGCCATCGGCATCACTGGCAACAAGGGTGAGATTGATCTGGGAGTTCTTGAGTCGCTACCCGGAGTCGTCGAGTGTATTCCCGTAAGCAAGCCTTACAAGCTGGTCAGCCGCGATGCCAAGGAAGAAGACACCATCCTTCGAATCCCGACACCTTCAGGCGACGTCCTGGTTGGCGGGGAGCACGTAGCTCTTGTAGCCGGCCCGTGCGCTGTGGAGACCGAGGAGCAATGTCTGGCTATAGCCGAACGCGTCAAAAAATCCGGGGCGCGCCTGTTTCGTGGCGGAGCGTATAAACCGCGTACCTCTCCCTACAGCTTTCAGGGGCTGGGTGAAAACGGCCTCAAGATTCTTTCGAGAGTGCGTGCCACGCATGGTTTTGGCATCGTTACCGAGGCCATTGACAACGAATCGCTCGACCTGGTCGAGGAGTACGCCGACGTCATTCAGATTGGTGCGCGCAATATGCAGAACTTCTCGCTCCTGAAGCGTGCGGGACGTGCCAAGAAGCCGGTTCTGCTGAAGCGCGGGATGGCCGCGACGCTGGACGAATTTCTCATGGCCGCGGAGTACATCCTGTCCGAGGGCAACTACAACGTGATGCTCTGCGAGCGTGGCGTCCGAACGTTTTCCGACTTTTCCCGCAACACACTCGACCTCGCGGTCGTGCCGGCGGTGAAAAAGCGCAGTCACTTGCCAATTTTCGTTGACCCTAGCCACGGCACCGGCAAGCGGCATAAGGTTTTGCCGCTCTCGCGGGCGGCTGTGGCCGTTGGCGCCGACGGCCTGCTTATCGAAGTTCACCACCAGCCGGACAGGGCGCTTTCTGATGGCATGCAGTCCATCCTCCCGGAAGAGTTTACCGAGCTCGCGGACGAGATGCGCCAAATCGCCGCAATCCTCAACCGTACGGTCAACTAAACCTCTACTCAGAAGGCGTGATACCAGCCGGCCTGCCCCAGCGTATGGCGGGCTAGGGATTCACCGGATGAGTTTTCCGGGTTTCTGTTCGATTGGCGTGCGATCTGCCCGGTGCTAAGAATCAGTCAGGCAGCCAACTGGAGCAAGCTGTGTGGTTAAGGCCTACCCGCCCAACGGCCGACAACTCTAACAGCGGCCGGGAAGTTCCCGCCAAGTCCGCGAACTGCTGTGGCGAAACAATGGAGAAGCGGCTCCCTATCGCGATGGTTGTGAACCTGGCTTCGGCGCAGGTTCAAGGTACCACTGGCTCTGAATTGACGTACACGAACAACGTGAGCGCGCACGGCGCGTGCGTGGTCTCGAGTCGCCAGTGGCAGCCCGGCGAGATTGCCGAAGTCACTTCGTTTCTGGATCAAGTTGCCATGCGCGGGAAGGTGGTCTACTGCCGCAGGCATGGCGACGATCAATATGCCATCGGTTTGAGCTTCCAGAATGGCGCTGTCGTTTGGTCCATTTACCTCAAGTATGCTTGCCGTGCGCAAGAAACCGTGCCGCTTCGGCAGAGGTTCGCAAGGTAAATCGAAGAGTAGAGAACCCTTTCGAGACGCGCGTGCGAGGTTCACTCTTCCGCAGTTGTTTCCTTCAACTCCATTTTCTCGCGCGCGGCCAGCCAAGCGTTGAGTTGCTCGCCGCCCTTCCCTCGCAGGGTTTGAAGCATGATTCCAGCCATTCCTTCAGAGTTCACCCAGGCCACCTGTCCCCGGGCGCTTACACGCACTCCCGTGGACAACTCGAAAATGAAGTCCAGTACCGCGCCGTGCTTAAGAGGCTTTACCGTTCGAACGGCCATGCCGCCTCCACTCAAGTCGGTGATGCGGGCCTGCTGCTCGAATTCTCCCTCTTTCAGAGTTACAGTAAGATTTGCGGGATGGCGGAAATACCGGCGCTGTTCGCGCAAGAGCAGCCCTTTCGAAATGGTGATGTGCATAGCCGCGCCCTCTTCGGTCAGAGGCTTGCGCAGCAGGAAGTTGGCGCCCACGGCAAGAATTTGCGTGGATTCCTTCGCATTGACAAGGCAGGCAAAAATCACCGACTTGCTGTTTGAGGTTCCTTTGCGGGTGGACTCGATCAGGCCTAACGCGCCGGGCACTTCCATGTCGACGAAAACGCCGTCAATCTTCCTGCGGTTCAGGCATTCGCGCGCCTCGTGCGCCGTGGGCACCAGCACGAACTTGGCGCCGTACTTCTTCGCTGCCCTTGAAACCGACTGCATCAGAGCATAGTCGCTGGACACAAGAACAAACTCTAGAGCGGGCGGCGGGTTCATGGCGGCGGGGACTCTCCGTTGTGTTGATCAGGATGTTGTGTGGGTGTCTTTAAGGTCTGCCTATCGGGTTATTTTGTGCTGCGTGGCCGCCATTATAATAAAAATAATTCCGCTGTCGAGGTCATTATTCTTAGTGCAATTCACCAGCATGAGAGACTTCGTTCCGCATCTTAATTCCCTGCGGCCCTGCGAAGCTTGCCTTCGGCAGTGCCGGAGGCGCTTCCGTCAAGGAGAGCCAATGCTTGGTCAGTGGTAACAAGCTGAGCGCCGCGCGACTTCAGCTCGCCAAGAATTTCGCGTCCCTTTTTCTCCTCGAGCGATTGGATCGCGTCCTCCACGATGCTGACGTGGAATCCGCGGCGCAGCAGGCCGTCAGAGGCGCGGAGCACACAGTATTCCGTGACCACGCCAAAGACAAGAAAATCGGGCACCGCGTCGCTTCCACCAGTAATCGCCGCCGGCGACTGGGAATACGCCGACTGCATATTGACCCACGCGAGGAGCGCGCCGGTATTTGGATTGTCAAAGACATCGAGCGTGTTCTTTTCCAAAAGAATCTGCTGGTAGGCCCTGAGATCGCCAGGAAAAACAAAATCGCTCTGGTTTGGAATGGCAAGCAGGCGGGCTGCGCGCGCCTCGGGAATTAGCTCGGCGCCGGCAGTGCCCTTCACACAATGCGGTGGCCACCGCTGAAATTCGGGGTCATCGGGCTGGTGCGCATCGGCCGAAGAAATCAGAAGAACGCGACCTTGGCGAGCTTGGTCGACCAGGCGACCGATGTTCGGGATGATTTTTTCAGCGCCTGGAACGTAGAGCTTGCCTCCCGGCAGCATGAAGTCTGCCTGTGCGTCCACCTCCCACAAGATCGTGTCCACGGAGACCATTCTCTACCTCCATTGCGTCAGATGCGCGCCGCCTTCACCACGGCTTGCCGCACTTGATCCCTCAGCTCCTCGAGCCGCTCGCTGTACCGAACCGGAAAGGGTGGTTCCGCAGTGCGAAGCAGCAGGATTCCCTCCGGCAAATGAGCGCGATCAGAAAGGTGGCGGCTCTGCCCTCTTTTCATCACTGCAAGTGGGCCCTCGTCCGCGGTAGCAATGCGTTTGCCCGCGCGCATTACGGGAACCAGCAAGGGTTCACTCCCAGGGAAAGACTCTGTGTCCAAACCGATGACATCGCCTGAAAACTTCCGGTCTTTATCGGCAAAGCGGAAAACTTGCTTACGACCAGGGTAAGTAATTTTCTCCTGGCTGAACTTTGCGGCGTTTCGGACGGTATCACCGAGGTCGACTTCCACGAGCTTATAAATCACACCGATGTTTGGAGAATCCGATGAAGTGGAAAGCGCTGTGCCCACGCCGAAAGCATCGAGGCGCGCGCCGCTTTGCAGCAGAATCTCGATGCGCTCCTCGTCCAGCTCGCCAGAGGCAAAAATTTTCACGTCATACAACCCCGCGCTGTCGAGCCGTTTGCGGACCCACTGGCTGTCCGCCAAGACATCGCCGCTGTCAAGGCGAACGCCGCCGGGCTTGCGCTCCAGCGCGATGATTTTCTCGATGGCCGCATGCACATCGTAGGTGTCAACGAGAAGAGTAGATTCATCTGGGAAAACATTCAGGAAATCCCGGAAGGCGTCGGCCTCATCTTCGTGCGCCATAATCCACGAGTGCGCCTGCGTGCCGTACACAGGAATGCAAAAACGGCGGCCCGCGTAAGTGTTCGAGGTGCCCTCGCAGCCGCCGATGAACGCGGCGCGCGCGGCGAGAACTCCCGCTTCCATGCCATGAGCGCGACGAGAGCCAAACTCCACAACCGGGCGTCCCGCGGCAGAGGCGGTGACGCGCGACGCCTTGCTGGCAATAAGAGTTTGGAAATGAAGAATGCTGAGAAGACCGGTTTCAACGAGCTGCGCTTCGGCGATGGGAGCGGTCACGCGAAGCAACGGCTCACCGGGAAAGAAAATCGTTCCTTCCGGCAACGCCCAAACGTCGCCTGCAAATTGAAATCGCGACAGATAGTCAAAGAAACTCGAATGAACGCTGCGGAAGGAAGGGAGCGCGCGAAGATAGGCAACGTCTTCGCTCGAAAAACTCACATTCTCCAGAAAGTCGAGGGCCTGCTCCAAACCCGCAGCCACCAGATAATTGCGCCGGTTCGGGAGGTGGCGAACAAAGAGTTCAAACGTGGCGAGGGCCTCGAAACGGTTCTGGACGTACCCGGCCGCCATCGTGAGTTCGTAGAGGTCGGTAAGTAGCCCAGAAAATGATCCGCCAAGAAACATGTCCCTGAACAGATTATGCCAGCAGGCCACGAAGGACAAAGCGACAATTCACGCAAGGGGCGCGGGAGAAAAGGTCGACCCTTGGGCGGGCATCTGCCCAACTTCGCTAAGGCGTAGTGAGTGAAACATTGTCAAAGGTGGCGGTGGCCAACGATGACGTGTTGCGATTGCTCACCGCCAAGCCCACGTATACGCCCGGCGCCATGGTCACCGTCTGGCTCGGTCCCAATTGCGTCCATGTCGTTCCATTACTGGACCCGTACATCGTGAAGACGTTCCCGCTTCGCACCAGCTTCAGCCAGTTCGGCGGCGTCGCGCTGCCCACCGACTGGTAAGTGCTGCTGGAAGCTGTGCCGGTCCTCTCGGTCGCCAATACCGAAGGCACATAGTCAAACACGAAGACATGGTTTGCGCCGGAATTGAGCGCCTCGCGCATCATGACTCCAATTTGCGCTGCGCTGCTGCCCTGCACGCTCACCACACGAGCGATGATTGTGCAGTCTCCCGTCAACGGCTGGTACGCAAAGTGGAAGCCATCGGCGGTAGTGATCATCGTCCCATTCCCCGCGCCCGCCACCGTGAACGTCCCGTTGGTGTAACCCGCGCTCCCGAATACCCCTACGGCACCCACATCCTGATCGAGCCAGGAAAGCGGCAGCGGCTGCGAGGTCACCATGAAACGAATTGCGTTGCTGTCATCCATCCCCGGCGCCACGGAAACCAGCAACGGCCCGCTGGTCGCCCCCGACGGAATGGTGATCGTGAGCGACGTAGCGCTCCAACTGTTGATCGTCACCGCAGCGCCATTCAGCAGTACAGTGCTGCCTCCTTGTGTGGCTCCAAAGCCGGTTCCGGCGATCACCACCTGGCTACCTACTGATCCTGTTGTTGCAGAAACGCCTGTAATCGCCGGGGCCGGCGATTGCGCCGAACCCACCGAAACACTGTCGAACGTCGCCGTGGCCAACGAAGCCGTGGTTCGATTGCTTACCGCCAAGCCCACATACACGCTCGCCGCCATGCTCACCGTTTGACTCGTTCCCAATTGCACCCAGTTCACGCCATCGGCCGACCCGTACATCGTGAACACATTCCCGCCGCGCGCCAGCTTGATCCAATACGGTAGCGTGAGACTGCCGACTGACTGGTAGGAGCTGCTGGTTCCAGTGGTGGTGCGCTCAGTCAGCAACAATTGCGAGGAGTAATCAAACAGGTAGAGATGATTCGCACCCGGACTGAGCATCTCGCGAATCATGATGCCCGCTTGCGCGGCGCTGCTCCCCCGGACGCTTAGTACGCGCGCGACAATCGTGCCGTCTCCGTTGAGCGGTTGGTAGACAAAGTGGAAGCTATCGGCGCTGGTAATCATCGTCCCTGAACCGGCGCCGGACACCGCGAACGTCCCGTTGGAGTAACTGGCGCTGCCGGCCACTCCCACCGAGCCGATGTCCCCATCCGACCAGACCGAGGGCAAAGGCAAGATGACTTGGGTTACCGTCAAGTTGATCGTCGCGGTGCTGGTCAAACCGAGCGAAGAGCCTGTCACCGTTACCACGACGGTTCCCGTGGCCGCCGTGGGGTTTGCGGTCAGAGTCAGCGAACTCGCGGTGGTTGTGCTGTTAGGGATGAACGAGGCGGTCACGCCATTGGGCAGGCCGGAAGCGGACAAGTTGATCGTGCCATTGAAACCGCCTTGTAGCGCGACCGTGACCGTGCTTGCGGCACTGGAGCCCTGCGGAACCGTCAATCCGGTTGGCGCGGCGGAAATGGTGAAGCTCCCCTGAGGATTCACAATGAGGGAAATCATCGTGGTGTTCGTCAAACTGCCGGAGGTACCCGTTATTGTCACAGGGAATGTTCCTACAGCGGCAGTGCCGGCGGCGGTCAGGGTGAGGGTGCTGGTGGTCGCGGTGGGGCTAGGATTGAACGACGCCGTCACGCCAGCAGGAAGGCCGGATGCTGACAAGTTGACGTTGCCATTGAACCCGAACTGCGGAGTAATTGTGATTGTGTTTGTGCTGCTCGTGCCTTGCGTCATCGTCATGCTGTTCAAGGAAGTCGAGAGCGAGAAGTTCGGCGATGGAGGAGCAGGGGTAGTGAGCGAGACGTTGTCGAAGGTCGCAGCGGCCAATGTAGACGTGTTGCGATTGCTCACCGCCAAGCCCAAATACACATTCTGCGCCATCGTCACTGTCTGACTCGTCCCCAGTTGCGTCCAGTTCACTCCATTCGTGGAACCGTACATCGTGAACACGCTCCCGCTGCGAACCAGCTTCAGCCAGTTCGGGAGCGTTGCGCTTCCTACCGATTGGTAAGTGCTGCTGGAACCCGCGCTGGTGCGCTCGGTCAGCAACAGGGACGTGGAGTAGTCGAACAGGTACACGTGATTCGCTCCTGCACAGAGCGTCTCGCGAATCATGATGCCTATTTGCGCCGCAGCGCTCCCCTGCACGCTCACCACTCGCGCCACGATCGTTCCATCGCCGGCGAGCGGCTGGTACACAAAATGGAAGCCATCGGCGCTGGTGATCATCGTCCCCTGCCCTGCGCCTGAGACCGTGAATACTCCATTCGCGTAGCCGGCGCTCCCCAAGACCCCGACCGCGCCCACATCCTGGTCCAACCACGAAACCGGCAGCGGCTGTGGTGTCACTGTGAAGCGGATTGCGTTGCTGTTATTCATCCCCGGCGCGACAGAAACCAGCAACGGCCCCGAAGTCGCGCCCGGCGGAATGGTTATCGTAAGCGACGTGTCGCTCCAACCATTGATCGTCACCGCGCCACCGTTCAGCAGCACCGCGCTGCGTCCCGGCGTAGCCCCAAAACCAGAGCCACTAACCACAACCTGGCTACCAACCGATCCTGTGGTCGCGGAAACTGCGGTAATCACCGGCGCGGGCGCGGCCGCCGAGTTCACCGAAACGCTGTCGAACGTCGCTGTGGCCAACGAAGCTGTCGTGCGATTACTCACCGCCAATCCCACGTAAACGCTCTGCGCCATAG
>QHYL01000489.1 GCA_003224105.1 Acidobacteriota bacterium
CTCCGTCAGGCGAGAAGTCCAGCGCATAGGGAAGCGGGCCCACCAGAATGCGCGCGCTCACCTGATAAGTGCGCGCATCGAGAATCCAGACGTAGCCTCCCAGAGAGCTGACGCCCAGGATTTCCGGCCGCGTGGGGTGTTCCCTCATGCCCGAAGGCCCCGGTCCCACCGGGATATGCGCGACCGCTTTGAGCTTGACCAAGTCAACGACGGCGACCGAGCCATCCGCCGTTGTGACGTAGGCGCACAGATGCAGGTCCGGCCGTAGAAGGGATGGACGATGCTCCCGAAGCAGGACAACCAGCGCCCCGATGCCAAGCACCACTGAAGCGAAATACACACGAAAATTTCTGGGGCGGTCCATATTGGCGTCGAGATTCTCCCATGCATGCCGTCCCGCTGCCTAGACAGGCCCGGAAATGCCTCAAAAACCTGATTTCTGCGATGTCTATTTTGGCCGTCCCGTTCGTCGTATGGATGGAGGCTTTAAATCAGACCGAAAAAAGGCGTGACGTCGACTCGCGCCAAGAATCAAAGAAATAGAAGGGAAGGCACAACGATGGAAAGTATGACTATGGATCGATCTGATGCAGAAATTACGAATATGGACACATTTCTTCCGCCCATCGAAAAACCCAAAGGGTTGATGATGAAGCTGGCGTATTACTTTACGCGCCGTCAATTTGGCAAGGTGCTTACACCGCTAAAGGTACATTCGGCGCGCTTGCCGATTGGCTTTGGTCAGTTCTATGCAAAAATCAGCCAACTGGACAAGAAGCTGCAACTCTCGCCCGAAACCGTCATGCTCATTCGCGAACACGTGGCTCGCATCAACGTCTGCCTTTTCTGCATTGACATCGGGCGGTCGTTCACCATCAAGGCGGCCATGAATCAAGCCAAGTTCGACGCTTTGGAGGAATACCGTACGAGCCCCCTATTTTCCGATGCAGAGCGCGCGGCGCTGGACTATGTAGCCGAACTCACAAAAACAAAAAGCGTGAGCCCGGACACGTTTTCTCGTATGCGCCGCTATTATTCCGAGCGCGAGGCCTGCGAAATCGTCTGGCTGGTGGCCACGGAGCACGTCTACAACATGACCAACATTGGCCTCAATATTCACTCGGACATGCTGTGCGACCTCACCAGGAAGAACGCCCTTAAGAAGGACTGAACGCGGATGGCTCTTTGAAATGTTAAGGTTCGGTATGGCGAACTGGCAGTCTCGCCGCTTCCCACGCCGCAATGCCGCCGGCAATTTCACTGACGGAGTCGAATCCGCTGCCTCGCAGCAAGCTTGCGGCAATGGATGACCGGTAGCCACCGGCGCAATAGACGAGCAGGGAGCGATACTTAGGCAACCGCTCCAGATTTTCGGCCAGGCGATTCAGCGGAATGCTCAGGCTTCCGCTAATGTGTTTTTGTTCGCGCTCGCGCGGCGCGCGGACATCGACTACCAGCGGCGGCTGATTCGACGAGAGGAGTTCCGCCGCAAACGGCGCGCTCAATCGCTCGGTCTTCGCAATCAATTCAGGCCGCGATTCAAGACTGTGCAGGCCGTTTTGCAAATATCCAGCCACGTGATCGAACCCGATACGTCCAAGCCGGACAGCCGATTCCGGTTCCCGCCCGGGGGCCGCAATGATGACAATCGGATGCTTTCGGTCGAGCATGGTTCCGGCCCACGTCGCGTATTGGCCGCCAAGGCCAATGTTGGTGCTGCCTGCCAGGTGTGCCGCCCCAAATTCATCCGGATCGCGGGTGTCGAGAATCTGCGCTCCATTGGCCTTCAACGCCAACACGGCATCGAGTGTCAGCGGATTCATCTCTCGCGCCAGGGCTTCGTCCAACGTGGCCCTTTCTTCGCTGTTCAACACCGCGTCGTAGGTGAAGTAGGGTGGAGCTTCCGGCTGGTCTGCGGTCACCACCTGGATGAACGCTTCCTTGCTCATGGGTTGCAGCGCGTAGTTCAACCGACGTTGTTCTCCGAGGGTGGACACCGTCTCCTTGCTGATGGCTTTTCCGCACAACGAACCCGCGCCATGCGCCGGATAAACGAGGCTCGCGTCCGGCAGCGCGAGCAGTTTCGTATGCAGCGAATCAAACAGCAGTCTCCCCAATTCCGTTGCCGACCATCCCAGCGCCGCGCGAAGATCGGGACGCCCCACGTCACCGATAAACAAAGTGTCCCCCGTGAGCACGGCGTGCGGTTGCGTTTCCTTGGCGTTCAGGTCATAAACCAGGATGGAGATCGACTCCGGCGTGTGTCCCGGTGTCTCCAGCGCCTTCAGGCGTATGCGGCCGAATTCAACCAAGCTGCCGTCGCGAAGCCGCGTAAAGGCATAACCCGCCTTTGCAGCGGCTCCGAGATAAATTGTCGCTCCTACGCGGTCACGCAACTCAAGATGCCCTGCGACAAAATCCGCGTGAAGATGCGTCAGGATTACGTGTTTAATCTGGAGTGCATGTTCGGCGGCAAACGCAATGTATTGGTCTGTATCGCGCTGCGGGTCAACGACGGCAGCTGTTCCTGTGGCCTCGTCGCCAATTAAGTAGGAAGCGTGCGCCAGGCACGGCAGGTAGAACTGCCTAAAGATCACGCTGTACCACCTTCGCTCGCAGCGCGCCTACTTCGGCTGCGGAACAATCCTCAAATAAGGCCGCGGCGCTTTCCAGCCGCCGGGGAACTTCTTCCGGGCATCATCGTCCGAAACGCTCCCGCTGATAATGACGTCTTCGCCGGGTTTCCAGTTCACGGGCGTGGAGACCTGGTGCTTGGCCGTGAGTTGAATCGAATCGAGCACACGCAGCACTTCGTCGAAATTGCGCCCGGTGCTCATCGGGTAGCTGAGCATCAGCTTGATCTTCTTGTCGGGGCCGATTACAAACACTGTTCGCACAGTTGCGTTGGTAGCTGCGGTCCTCCCGTCGCAAGTATTCCCGGCGTCGGCCGGCAGCATGTCATAGAGCTTTGCAGTCTTCAGTTCGGGGTCGCCGATCATCGGGTAGTTCACTTTGTATCCTTGGGTCTCTTCAATATCCGCGACCCACTTGCTGTGACTGCTTACTGGGTCTACGCTCAAACCGATAATCTTGCAATTTCGCTTCGCGAAATCGGGCTGTAGTCCGGCCATGTAACCCAGCTCTGTTGTGCACACTGGCGTAAAGTCCTTGGGATGCGAGAACAAAACGGCCCAGCCGTTACCAATCCATTCGTGAAAATTGATCGTACCTTGGGAAGTTTCCGCTGTGAAATTAGGGGCTTCGTCGTTGATTCGCAACATGGTCTTTCTCCTGAAGATATGAGTTTTAGGGACTGATGCCGCAAAACATTCTTCCGGCCATCCAAGTCTCAAGGGAGGGATCGACAGAAATCTCCGTCTTGGCCGGGCTTTTGTGCATCCTACGCTTCTCCCCTCTCGGACACAACTGATTTGGCAACGGGGTCGAGAAGCGGGGTTCTTCGTATTTGTCGAGTAGCCGCGCGGCCCGCTGACCCAAACCTGTCCCTCTGGCCGTTGCTTTTACACGCCAATTCAGCTATCTATTTACTCACTAGGTTGTACTTCGATAGGTCTTTTCTCACTTGTTTTCAGTCCGGGATTAGCACGTCCTGGTAGGAGTTCTCGGCCCATGAGGACCCGGCCATCGAGTTTTCCCTCCGCAGACTCGCGACACCGCGCTTCGCGGTTGCCGTCCTTCATCCCGAGATGTGTCTGGGGTAAGTCTTAGGTTAAGAAGGAGACCCATGTTTCGCAAAACGGGGTTCTTCGCCGTAGTTGTCCTTGTGGCTCTCATGGCCGCGCCTTCTGTTTTTGGGCAAGTTGAATCCGGCCCGCTTCCTCGCGCGAAAGTCCCTCAAGCCCGAATCACTCAAGCTATCGATGAAACGAATCGCGTCACGCTCCGTGGCAACACGCGTCCTGAGGCGGTTCTTGCGAACGACCGCGGCCCGGTGGCCACTGATTTTGCGATGGAGCACATGCTTCTGCAGTTGAAGCGCTCCCCGGAGCAAGAGCAAGCTCTGCAGCAATTTCTCGATGAACTCCACGCGGCCGGTTCGCCCAATTTCCATCACTGGCTTACTGCGCAAGAGTTGGGTGAAAGGTTCGGCGTGGCGAAGTCCGATCTCAGCGGCGTCACTTCTTGGCTTGAGTCTCACGGATTTAGCGTGAATGTGATTTATCCCAGCGGCATGCTCATCGATTTCACCGGGACCGCCGCGCAGGTGCGCCGGGCTTTCCAAACGGAGATTCATCATTTTGTGGTCAAAGGCGAGAAGCACGTTGCCAATGTCAGCGATCCGCAAATCCCCGCCGCACTCGCTCCCGTGGTGGCAGGTATCGTCTCCCTGCACGATTTTCGGCCACAGGCTATGCACAAGATGCATCAACCCCGCCCGCAATTCACTTTTCAGGATCAATTCGGCTTTGACACCTACGCGGTTGTCCCTGCGGACCTAGCCAAAATCTACAACTTGAGCCCACTGTTCAATGCGGGCATCTTCGGCCAAGGTCAGACCATCGTTCTCATTGAAGACACAGACGTCTTCACTGCGGCGGACTGGAGCACCTTCCGTTCGACCTTTGGTCTTTCCGCTTACCCTTCGGCTTCCTTCACGCAAGTCCATCCGCCCGCGCCTCCCTCGCAGCCCGGCAACAATTGCGGCGCTCCAGGCGTCATTTCCCCCAACGATGCGGAAGCTATTCTTGACGCCGAATGGGCGAGCGCATCCGCACCCAGTGCCGCCATCGAAATGGCAGCTTGCGCCGACACGACGACCACCTTCGGCGGGCTCATCGCCATCCAAAACCTGATCAACGCGGGCACTCCACCGCCGTCCATCATGAGCATCAGCTACGGTCAGTGTGAAACGGTCAACGGCGCCGCAGCCAACGCTTCTTACAACTCCGCTTATCAGCAGGCCGTGGCGGAGGGCGTTTCCGTGTTTGTCGCTGCGGGCGATAGCGGCGCGGCTGGCTGCGACAATAGTGTCGCTGAAGCCACTCACGGAATTGGCGTCAACGCGTTTGCCTCCACTCCAAACAATGTGGCTGTCGGCGGCACGGACTTCAGCGACACTTACTCCGGCACCAATGCCACGTATTGGAATTCCAGCAACACTTCTGCGTTTGGTTCCGCGCTTTCCTACATTCCCGAAATTCCCTGGAATGACTCATGCGCAGGGCAGCTTGTCTCGGCTTATGAGGGTTACACCCTCACTTACGGCTCATCGAGTTTTTGCAACGACCCTACCATCGGCTTTCTTCTGCAGACTACGGTTGCCGGCGGTGGTGGTCCCAGCCAATGCGCGACGGGCACTCCGTCCATCAATGGTGTTGTCAGCGGCACGTGCGCGGGTTGGCCTAAACCCTCGTGGCAATCGGTCTTCGGTAATCCCAACGATGGTGTGCGCGACACGCCGGACGTCTCGCTCTTTGCCGCTGACGGTCTGTGGAGCCACTTCTATGTTTTCTGCTGGTCGAACACTGCTCAGGGCGGGGCGACCTGCGGCTCCGATCCTAGCGCTTGGTCCGGAGCGGGCGGAACCTCTTTCGCTTCTCCCATCATGGCGGGCATCCAAGCGCTCATCAACCAAAAAGCCGGGGGCCCGCAAGGCAATCCCGCTCCCGTTTATTATCAGATTGCCGCCGCAGAATACGGGTCGGGCGGCAGCAGTTCCTGTAATTCAAATAACGGGAATGCCGTTGGCGCGGGCTGCGTTTTCTACGACGTGACCATGGGCGACATGGATGTGGATTGCATAGGTCCCAACTGTTTCCTCTCGGATGGTTCTGTCGGCGTGCTTTCCACCTCCAATACGTCTTTCGCTCCAGCGTATGGCACTGCCACGGGATGGGACTTCGCTACCGGCATCGGCACCGTGAACGCGGCTAACTTGGTCAACAACTGGCCCACGTCCACAACACAACCAGGTTTCCTTCTCTCAGCCTCTCCGGCTAACCTGACTATTCTGCAAGGGGCCTCCGGTTCCACCACCATCTCAATCAATGCTCTCAATGGCTTCAACGGCAGCGTCAGTCTGACGGTGTCCGGCATACCGAACGGAGTCAGCGCCACGTTTGGTATGAATCCCGCAACCGCCAGCAGCCTCTTGACTCTATTCGCCACGGGCACGGCGACGACCGGCACGTTCACAGTAACCATCACAGGATCATCGGGTGGTCTAACAAGCACCATAACCCTTTCTCTCGCCCTAAATCCTCAGGGGAACTTCGCGCTTTCCACGTCGCCAGGCACTTTGAGCATTGTCCAGGGAGCCAGCGGAACCACCACCATCTCCATCAATCCGCAGAGCGGCTTCAATGGCAGCGTCGGCTTGTCCGCATCCGGCCTACCTACAGGCGTGAGTGCATCGTTCAACCCCGCCAGCACAACTGGCACAAGCACCCTGACGTTGACAGCCACGGGTACCGCGACGACGGGCACCGCCACGGTGACCATTACAGGTTCGTCGGGCAATCTGTCTAGTTCGACGGCGCTTTCTCTGACGGTCAATCCACCGCCGAACTTCACACTTTCCGCCTCACCCAACAGCCTGACCATCACACAAGGAGCCAGCGGCGCAAGCACGATTACGGTAAATCCGCTCAGCGGCTTCAATGGCAGCGTGAGTTTGTCGGCTTCCGGCCTCCCCAGTGGCGTAACGCCCTCGTTCAGTCCCGCGAGCACCACGAACACGAGCACCCTGACAATCACCGCAAGCAGTACAGCCACAACAGGGACCGTCACTGTAACTGTCACGGGAACGTCGGGTACGCTGACCAAAGCCACGACGGTTTCCCTCACGATTCGCGTGCTTCCGACGCTTCCTTTTGTCTGGTCGGACGGGGATATCGGTTCAGTCGGTGTGGCTGGCGCCGCCAGCTACGCGAGTGGAACCTTCACGGTGTCTGGAGCCGGATCCGGGACGATGATCACCAGTTCCGATAGCTTCCATTTTGTCTACCAGCCGTTTACTGGCGACGGCTCGATCGTCGCGCGCGTGCTAAGTGTTCAAGGGAGCAGCGCGGCGCAAGCCGGCATCATGATCCGCGAGACGCTTGGCACGGGCGCCAACCATGTGTTCTTGTTCGACTACTCTACTTCGATCTTAGCAACCGAGCGCACCGCCAATGGCGCCAGCAGCTCCTACCAGTCGGTGGGGAGTGCGGCACTGCCGAATTGGATCAAGCTGACGCGGAGCGGGAACGTGTTCAACATGTACGGCTCGTCCGATGGCGTGAACTGGACGCAATTGGGAACGAGCCAGGCCGTGACTATGGCGCAGAGCGTTTACGTGGGATTGGCGGTGAGTAATCGCACGACAGCTTCGTTGGCCACAGCGACGTTCGACAGCGTGTCGGTGAACTCAGCGGCCGCGCCCGCGCCAGTGATTACCGCAGTTTCCGCGACCACAGGATCGGTTGGTAGCCAGGTCATGGTTAGTGGCTCTGGTTTTGGGGGTACGCCGGGAGGCAGCGCGGTGCTGCTGAACGGAGCCGCGGTGACGATCAACAGTTGGAGCGACACGTCGCTTACGATAACCATTCCGCCGGGCGCGACTTCGGGGCCGTTGCTGGTTTCTGTCGCGCCGGGGATGAATAACAGCAACGCAATCCGCTTCACAGTGACACCACAGCCGCTGCCGGTTTCGTGGTTGGACCAGGATGTGGGCGCGGTCGGGGTCTTGGGGAGCGCCGGCTACGCGAATGGAGTATTCACGGTCTCAGGCGCAGGGCAGGGGACGATGATCACCAGCGCCGATGGCTTCCATTTCGTGTACCAGCCGCTCGCCGGCGATGGAACGATCGTGGCGCGAGTGATGAGCGTGCAGGGGAGCGCTGCGGCGCAAA
>QHYL01000490.1 GCA_003224105.1 Acidobacteriota bacterium
CTCGATGATTTTCGGATTCACGAGAGGCCAGGGGGCTTCGCCCGGCAAGCTTAAGAACACCGGCTATGGACGGGGCATTGCCGCGCCGCAAATTGGAGTTTTGCAGCGCGTGATTTTCTTGGGCTTGCCGGGCGAAGCCCCCTGGCCTCTCGTGAATCCGAAAATCATCGAGCGCAGCGGAGAGCGCATCGTCGTGTGGGATGCCTGCCTCAGCTTTTTGTCCATCTTCATGCAAGTCGAAAGGAACCGCGAAATCACCGTGCAATACCTGGACTTGCAGGGGATGACACACGAGATTCAGGCTGGAGAGCTTCGCGACCTCTCCGAATTACTTCAGCACGAAATCGATCATCTCGACGGAGTCCTTTGCATCGACCGCGTCGCCGACTTAAAAACTATCTGCACGAAAGAGGAATTCGAGAAGCGATACCGGGCGGCTAGTCCCTATGCCACAAGTGCAAGCCAATAGTTCAAGTGTCAAATACCAAGGAAACAGCATGAGCAGACAAAAAGTTAAATGGGGCGTGCTGGGAGTAGCTGCCATTGCGGTGAAAAAAGTGATTCCGGCGATGCAAAAGGGCGAATGGAGCGAAGTCGCGGCCATCGCGTCGCGCGAACTGAGCAAAGCTGAGAAAGCCACCCAGCAACTGGGCATCGCCAAAGCTTATGGCTCTTATGAAGAGCTTCTCGCAGACCCGGAAATCGAGGCCATTTATAACCCGCTTCCGAATCATCTGCACGTTCCGTGGTCTATCAAAGCTGCGGAAGCAGGGAAGCACGTCCTGTGCGAAAAACCGTTAAGCCTGACGGTTCGCGAGGCGAAAGAGTTGCTTCGCGTGCGCGACCGTTGCGGCGTGAAAATCGGCGAAGCTTTTATGGTGAAGACGCATCCGCAATGGCTGAGAGTCCGGGACCTGATTGGCACAGGTGTCGTCGGGAGGCTTCGCTCGATCGTCGGCATGTTCAGCTATTTCAACCGCGACCCGAAAAATGTCCGCAACGTAGCTGATTGGGGCGGCGGAGGGCTCATGGACATCGGCTGTTACCCAATTACCACCTCGCGATGGATTTTCGGCGAAGAGCCCTTGCGCGTCTGCGGAATGTTGGAAGCCGACCCGGAGTTTGGGACCGACCGGCTGAGTTCGGCGATGATGGAGTTTCCATCGGGCCATTCCGTGTTCACTTGCAGTACGCAGCTCGTTTCTTATCAGCGCATGCAGTTTCTGGGCACCGAAGGCCGCATCGAAATTAAGATTCCCTTCAACGCGCCAAACGACCGTCCGTGCGAAATTCTCATAGACAACGGGAAGGATGTTTTTGGAGGCGGAATCAGTCAGGAAGCCATTTCCGTGTGCGACCAGTACACGATTCAGGGCGATGCTTTTTCAAAAGCTATCCGCGAAGGCACCGAAGTTCCCGTGCCCCTCGAAGATGCCATAGCCAACATGGCGGTCATCGAGGCGATCTTTAGGTCGGCGGATACCAAACAGTGGGAGGCGCCACAAACTTAACCTGTATACGTGCCTACAGGTCCTGCCAGTTAGAGAAGAAGGTCGAAATGGCCTTCGCCGGCGCGTAAAACGCCAGCAGAATGACGGAAGCCATGGCGTAAATGAGTAATCGCAGCCTCATACCAGCACAAACACTTCCTACGATAAAAGGTTGCGTTCTCAGCCGAAAAATACAGGGGCTAAGGCTTAGCGCAGAGTCAGGTCGCCCGCGCCGACATGGGCGTGAAGCTTGTATTTTCCGTTCCCGTCTTTGTGGAAAGAGCGAAACTCCTTTGTACATACACCCACTCCTTCCTCCACTGCCTAAGAAACTAAGAAGGAAGCCAAAATGTTCCGGAATTCCGAGCCTGGTTCCGCCTCAGACCTGGTGCGCCAGGAATCGAGGGCGGATCGAGGAACGACTCAATTACCCATTTTCCTGAGAGCCCCCGGCAATGGAGGGAACGAGCAGAACGCGGTCGCCTTCCTGCAGAATGCAGGACTCACCGCCAAGAAAACGGATGTCTTCCTCATTGAGATAGATGTTGAGGAATTGGCGGATTTGGCCGCTCTCGTCTCGCACGTGCCGCGACAGTTCCGGGAATCGCTTGGTCAGCGCGTCGAGAGCTTCGGCGACGGTCTCGGCGCTACAGTCAACTTTTGGCGCGCCGTCCGTAAAACGGCGAAAAGCCGTGGGAATTTCTATAGTAACTGGCATTGGTTGCAAATCCTCCTCGAACATAACCAAAAGAATCTATTAAACCTAAGTTTTAGCCCCTGCCGCCGTGGCGCCGAGTTGCGCGTCGAGATACGCCTCGAAGGCTTCCAATCGCGGCGCAATGGCCTCCGTCGCCGGAAACTCCGCCGCAATGGCGTCAGTCGTCTTCAAACCGTTGCCGGTGATGCAAATCACGGTGGTTTCCTCCGGCTTGATGCGATTCTGGGCGAACAGTTTCCTGGTGACGCCGACAGTTACGCCGCCGGCGGTCTCCGTAAAGATGCCTTCAGTTTCCGCCAGCAGCTGGATGGCGTCCACAATCTCGGGATCGGACACGTCTTCGGCCCAACCGCCGGAGTCGCGAATCAGTTTCATCGCGAACGGGCCGTCAGCGGGGTTGCCAATGGCCAGCGAACGCGCGATGGTGTTCGGCTTCTGCGGCTCGAATCGCGCGAGATTGCGCTTCACG
The DNA here is from genome assembly GCA_003224105.1 of Acidobacteriota bacterium. Taxonomy (GTDB): domain Bacteria; phylum Acidobacteriota; class Terriglobia; order Acidiferrales; family UBA7541; genus Acidiferrum. The sequence goes on from QHYL01000490.1 coordinate 2,678, forward strand.
CCGTCGGAAATCGGCGAGCACCCAGTGGCTTGCGCGCCAAAAAACTTCACCGGCTTGTCATTCACCCAGCCTAATGTCACCAACTCCTTGAAGGCTTTCGCGATTTTTGTGATCAGCGAGCCGCCGGCCATGGGGACTACCACATTGTCCGGCAGCCTCCATCCGAGCTGCTCCGCGATTTCGTACCCGTGCGTTTTCGAGCCTTCTGAGTAGTAAGGCCGCAAGTTCACGTTAACGAGGCCCCATTGGAAACGGTCGGCAATCTGCGCACAAAGCCGGTTTACGTGGTCGTAGTTGCCGTTGATGCGCACGATGCGCGCGCCGTAAACGGCGGTGTTCAGCACTTTGGCGGGCTCCAGGTCCGCGGGAATGAACACGCACGCATCAAAACCCTGCTGCGCTGCTTGCGCCGCAACCGCGTTCGCCAGATTGCCCGTCGAAGAACATCCGACGGTTTCAAAGCCGAACCGGCGCGCGGCAGCCAGCGCCGTGCCGACCACGCGGTCTTTGAACGAGAGAGAAGGGAAGCACACCGCGTCGTTCTTCAGGTAGAGATTTTTGATGCCCCACTGCGCAGCCAGCTTGTGCGACAGAACCAGCGGTGTGCCTCCCGTGGCCGTGGGTGGAGTAAAGCCTTCGCCGAGCGGCAGCAACTCGGAATAGCGCCACATGTTGAAAGAGCGCGAAGAAAGATTTTCGCGGCGCGCGATTTTCTTCAACGCGTCGTAATCGTAGGCAACTTCGAGAGGCGAGAAGCAGTCTTCGCAAAACGACCGGGGCACGTTGCCCCAGGTTTTGCCGCATTCGCGGCAACGTAGCTGATAAAGCGAGTCAGGAGACATGGCGCAATCCTTAAGTGCAGTAAACGCTGTCAGCGCTCAGTAAGAGGCGCGTAGCGCCTTACGGAGCCGCCGACGTTCCGGGCAAAACCTGCATGCGCAGGCACGCCCGGCACCGCGCTAGGGAACACGTAGGTGAAATTCGATTCGGGCAGCAAGGAGGGGAAACGAAAAACCCTCCGTGCCAAAGTGCTCGGAGGGTCTCTAGGAAACTCTACCAGCTCTTTAGCAGTTTTTTACGTGGAGCAAGTTGCCCTAAATCGCCACGTGTCGCCGCAACCGCAGCTAACTCTTTTATGCCTGAGGGGCTCCGAGAAGTCAAGAGGCAGATTCGGGGGATCTTTCGCCTTGGCCATTTTCCCAAACCCGTCAGGTTAAGTCTCTTTGTTTGAGGTTAGTCCGGCCGGTGACTTTGCCATACAAAGTAGCTTGCGGCGCAAGCTAGCTTATGCCACAAGCTAGTTTGCGGATTTAACCGAGCCCACTCGACAGGTAAGCCCTTTTGTTTTAGCCGGTTATGCCAGAATGCCTTTATTCTACAAAGTACAAGGCCGCGCCATCTAGATGGTGCGGCCATCTAGATGGCGGATCCCGAATGCCCTCACGGCTTACGGCAGTTTGGACGTCACTTTGTGGTTATTTGTTCGCCAGCATTTCCGAAACGGTCGGGTCTTTTGGCCCCATGAAATGAGTGGCGAGATTCTGCGCGAGCTGCGTGTCGGTCTTCGCGCCCGCGATGGCCTTTTGCGCGTGCTGCGCATGCTCCTCGCGAGGACCGGAAAGCGTGATCAGCGCCGCCGCAAATTCCATTTGCGCGTCATCTCCCTTCAATGCGGCGCCGCGAAGCTCAATCGCTTTCTTGATCATGGCGTAACCGTCCACGCCTTCGGCCGGGTTGGGATCCATACGCATGCCGTCCGTCATGTGCGGCAAGTTCTGCCCGAGCCACTGCTTGTAAGTTTCCACAAGGTAGCCGGCGTCGAACCATGCCAGCGCGTCAGGATGGCCTGAGGATTCCGCAGAGGTCGCACGCGCGTGAAGCTTGGCAAGCAGCGCCTTCGCCGCGAGAGGATCTCGGCGCGCGTAAAGTGTGGCGCGGCGCAGTGTTTCCATGCGGACGAGCACGGGCGTATCCGGCTGGAGAATCTCCAGCGTGTCGTTAGCCAGATTTTTCGTGTTGTAGTTTTCGGAACCGCTCAGGTTCCAACTGTTGCTGGCGAGCGGCAGCGAATGGGCCTGTCCAATTTCAAATGCATGGCAGATCAGAGGTGGTCCCGCCAGAGCAAATGTTGCAAAGCAAAGAGTAATGATCACGAGAACTAAAGCGAACCGCGATGAATGATTCTGTTGAGCCGCCTTCATGTTTGTCTCCTCCTGGATAATTTCGAACTTCAGGAGACAAGACGCTGCGTTCTCAAGGCATGTTAACTGGATTCAATTACTTCTCGGACCAGGTGCGTTCGTACACGTGCCAGAGGTAGACGTCGCCGTAACCCAGCGAATTCCACCACGAATCGAGCATTTTTTGGTCGAGGTGCAAAACGCCTTCGCTCGTAACGTCCTTTGGCGGCGGAGCCAGCGCCGCAAGACGATCGTAGACGCCCGGACGGTCAGTATCACTCACGCGCGACAACAAATGCCACAGCGTCAGCGCATCTTCCTTCCTTGCATCCACTAGGAGGATTCCCAGCAACACATTGCGTTCCTGCGGCGTGATTTTCGCGAAATCAAATTTCGTCAACGCATCGCGAAACGAAGTGGGGGCGTCTTCAAGGTACGGCGTGCCCGGCCCAATTTTGGGCCGCGTAGCGCACACCGCGCCGGCGGGGATGAACGATTCACGGCCGTTCAGCTTGAAACCGACCCAGCCCATCGTCGTGCGCAGCAAGCCCGCTCCGGAATCGTCCACGTGCAGCGTGTACACGCATCCCAAATCCACGGCTACCGCGGAAGGTGTGTCCACAACAAACTCGCCCGGTGGCGCCCAGATCGTCGCGTGAATGGTCCCTCGCTCGAGCGACAGGCGCTCGTGACCTGGCCGGCTCGCCACGACGCGGAGCCGCGATGCGGCGTCGACTTCGATGCGGCCGGTTTCATCCAGCGTGATGCTTGCGCGGGAAGTATTGTCGGTGACCAGTGTTTGGCCTACTTTCAGCTTTGCAGTTTCCGAATTCGCGCTGAGCGAATGCCAACCAACGCGCGGCGCGCCTTCGATGCGCGCGATCTCCCAAGCCGGGCCCGCATTGCTTGCAAGTCTTGCGCGGATAATGAGGAACGCTGCGACGCCAATCAAAAGTACAGCGGCTACGGCGGCAATCTGGAAAGAAAATCGAAACGAGGCGAAGCCCCAGCGCGGTGCGGGCCGCTCCTCAGAGAGCTGATCAAACGCAGGGGCGGGCTGATCGTGCCGATACCGCCCCAGCAAATTCTCCAGCTTTTGTACTTCCGGGTCCGGCTCGCCGGAGCCGTCCCACAAATAATCATCTTTCATGGCAGCGTCCTTCTCAATTCTTAATTCCACTCCTTTTCAAGCCCGCTCAATCCACTCAAATTGTCTCTGCTCCTAATCTTCCGTTTCATTCGGCGCCCAATGTCTTCTCTGGCAGGTTTCCTTGCACTCTCTCGGCGAGCTTTTCGCGCAGCATCTGCATGCCGCGGTGAAGGTTCACGCGCACCGATCCATGCGTCAAGCCTATGCGCATAGCGATCTCCGGGCCCGTCATTCCTTCGACAAGCCGAAGCGTCAGCGGCTCGCGATAAGTTTCTGGCAGAGTGCGCAACACGGCCAGAGTCATCGCCGCCTCTTGCTCAACCACATGATCATTGGTGCGGCTTTCGGCTAACTCCTCCGCCTCGGGATCCGTTGCACGATCCAGCGAATCCGACCTGCGGAAATAATCGTTGGCGCGATTGCGCGTGATGGTGCTCAGCCAGGCCCCAAACCGCGAGATGTCTCGCAACGAATCGAGCTTCCGCAAGGCCAGCAGAAAAACTTCTTGGACCAGGTCATCGACTTCGCGGGGCGGCACGCGGCAAAGCAAAATCCCGTGCACCATCCGCGCATAGCGATCGTAGAGCAGGCCGAACGCGGAGCGGTCTCCCGCGCGGGCGGCGTTCACTAGCGCGTCTTCAGCGGAAGTGTCCGTCGTAGGCTGGGCCATCACAGCCCGACGCTCCATGCTCGCGGTTCGAAAGTCAAGGACGTATCCCAGGTTCAATCCCAAGCGCAATCCCAAGTCCAATCGAGGAGCGATAAGTCAATCGCCCCGTCTATTCATCCAGACGCGCTGAGCGCCCGAGGTGTTAACAAAGCAGGGTTCGCTAGAACGGAACGCAGCCCCGCTTAGTCCTTGCCCGCCAGCAAGTTACGCCAGCCTTCTACCGGCAAATGACCTTTGGTGACAACAAAATGGCAGGTTCCTGCGTCCAATAGAAGGTGAAGGAACTACGAAGGCGCCCAGCCAAGTGGGTAGTTATCGCTTCGGTGACTCACCGGAAGCGCAGCAACTACAAAGAGATGGCAGTGTTATACTACGTGACGGACGAGGCAGTCTGTCCGGCAGTTTTGGAGAAGAATCCAAACTTTCGATGAGGATTGCTCGGCTGCAATTACAACGGCATGGGGGCCAGTCTTAAGGAGTAAGGGGAAATGGGAGAACAAGTTAAGGAAATATTGAATTGGGCGCGCCAGCGGAAAATTCTGGCATCCGCATTTGTCGCCTTGACATTGCTCGTTGGAATCCTGATCGGCTCGTTAGTCTCCGGCCGGGTTTCCGCGACGAAAGGTTTTGGATTTGCCGGCACAAATGCCACGGCCCTCACGGTGCCGGACCCCATTCCGGCGACAAATACTTTTGCGGGCATCGTGAACAAGGTGGAGCCCGCCGTGGTGAACATCGCCACGACGCAGGTGCTCGAGCGCAAGCAATCATCGCGAAAGCGCCGCTCGCAGCCATACGACCAAGACGATCCCATGCAGGATTTCTTCGACCGCTTCTTTGATGGCCGCTCCGATGGGCCTCCTCCCGCAGACCGTAGCCTCGGTTCCGGCGTCATTGTGGACAAGCGCGGTTACATTCTCACCAACAATCACGTTGTCGAGCAAGCCACCAAGATTCAAGTGCAATTGAATGGGGACACAGCGCGGTACACTGCCAAGGTCGTGGGGGTGGACGAGGAAACGGACCTCGCGGTGATCAAGATTGACGCCAACAAAGAGCTGCCGGTCGCGAAGCTGGGCAATTCCGATGGCGTACAGGTTGGCGACTGGGTTTTGGCGATTGGCAGCCCGTTTGGATTGCAGGCAACGGTAACGGCGGGAATCATCAGCGCCAAGGATCGCGGAGGCATCGGCCAGCAATTCCAGAGATTCTTGCAAACGGACGCGGCCATCAATCCCGGCAATTCCGGCGGACCGCTCGTGGATCTTTCCGGGCAGGTGATTGGAATTAATACGGCCATCATCACCAGGAAGAGATCAGCACCAACCCGATCACTCTGAAATCACTCGGCGCGCCATACGGGATAGTGATTGAGACCGTGCAGCCCGGCAGCCCTGCGGAGAAGGCGGGACTGAAGGGCGGCGACGTCATCACCAGCGTGAACGGTCATCCGGTCAAAACGGGGAATGACCTCGTGAATCCAATCTTGGATACCCCCATCGGCAACAAGATTAAGTTGACGTACATGCGCGACCGGGCCCAGAAAGAAGCCACGCCTACCGTGGAAGACAAGACTCGGGTCTTCCCGAATACTGTTGGCCGCATGAGCGACCAGCCGGGCGAAGTGGCTCCTTCCGAATTTGGCTTGCATGTGGAAGAGATGACCCCCGAGCGCGGCCGCCGCGTGGGCGTGGAAGCTCAAAAGGGCGTGATTGTGACCGAAGTTGAGCCGGCGTCGTTTGCCGAAGACCTTTTATTCTTACGCGGGGACGTGATTACTGAAATTAATCGCGTGCCCATCTATTCGGTTGCCGACTACCGTAAAGCGGTGTCCGGCTTGAAACCTGGCGACGACATTACTTTCAAGGTGCTTCGCCGGCAGGACACCGACCGGATGGCAACGGTATATCTGTCCGGCAAGGTCCCGTCCGAAACCCAACAATAACCCGGCGACACGAGCCATGCGCATAAACCTTCGGAATGCAACACACTTGGCCTCGTCGCTACTCCTCGCGGCGGGGCTGGGTGTGTTTTCCGATTCGGTGAAAGCGCAGAGTCCGGCGGCAAAGAAGCCCGCTGGGTCCGCTACACGCAAGAGTTCGCGCGGCAAGAAATCTTCTAAGAAGTCCCGGCGCAGGGAGCGCGGCCAGAAAGCGCCGACTCCCGATCGGATCTCCGAAATCCAGCAGGCGCTGTCGAAAGCCGG